>JBFGYY010000349.1:0-4020 GCA_041587095.1 Motiliproteus sp.
CGGCACTTTTATTAACCAGTGATGAGACGATTCCCAGCGTCGTCGATTTACCGGCACCATTGGGGCCCAACAGGGCAAAGAAGTCACCCTGAGCGACATCCAGATCGATCCCTTTCAGCGCCTCAAAGCCGTTGTCATAAACCTTGCGCAGCCCCCTTATCGTTAATGCGTGGGTCATCGAGTTCAAATCTCCTGCTTAAAGTAGGGGGTAACAAGCAGCGATCTGCTCCGAAGGGATGGTATTTTGGGGCCTGCGAGGGGGATTTCAAGAGCAATCAAAGAAAGATAATATTTACTCACCAACAGGAAGACGCACCGGCTCGCGAAGCCGTCATTCTGGCCTGCCCCGCCATTCTGAGTTACCCTTGCGCGCAACGGGAAAGCACCCCGAGGGCGGACGAGTGCCCGGACAAGCGACACGTCAAGCCCGTTAACACCACACAGCAAGCGATAGCAGGACAAGCAATGAGCCAGCAAGATCAGACAAAAGCGGCATTCAAGGGTGTACAGGACACCTTGCAGCGCGGCCTGGAAGCCACGGGAAGCGCGGATGCAATCAACGCCATGAACCAACGATTTGAAGCCATCTATCAGGCGATTGACGATGGTGAGGATTATATCTACCTGGCTCAGGAAACCATTTCCCACCTGTTTACCATGCACCCCAACCTGTCCCACGTTATCCCGCGCGGCTTGCTGTGGCGATTAGGCGGCAGCTGCATGCACCACCTGACCGACGCGGAGATTGAGCAGTTCAGCGCCGAAGACGAAGCCAACAATATCGTTCATTAATGCCGTTTATTAACGAAGCTCCGGCGGTTGAGCAATATCGTTAACCGCATTAACCGCATCAATTACTCAGCTGTTCACGCCAGTAGATAATCCGGTCATGGCCACGATAACGCCCAAAGGTGGCCTGCCCGCGCGGGTCGCGCGACCCCGTACCATCCCAGTCAAATTCCAGCCAGCTATCCACATCGAACACCAGATCCACCTGCCCCGCATTACCTTCACCGGGCGCTGTCAGCACAACCGGCGCAGCCGCGCTACTTCCTGCCACCAGACTTGAAGCGACCACGGTGATTGCGGTTTCCGGGCTTGGGGCACCATCCAATCCGTCGCCGGCATACAGCCCGCTATCCCGAAAATCGAGACTTAAACTGGCCGGGCCATAAGCGGTACAGTTATCGCTGGTGTTCGCGATAAAGCGCAACCCATCAAAATACTCAGCCCCCAACCGGATCGGCAACGCGGCCGATTCCGGCCCAAACGCATTATCCACCACCGCCCGCCCGTAACGCAGATCCGTCGTGGCAATCAGACCATGCGCGGCAACGCTATCGCTATCAACATCCAGGTCGAAAGCGTTCAACTGCACATCGTCGTCGTCCTTCGGCGCAACGCCCAACTGAAACGATGAATAATAGGCCTCAGGAGTGGCCAGAGACTGCAGGCGCAAATCGGCACTCAGCACCGCGCTGCCATTTATCCAGCTGATGGTGGGCAGTGCCGCCGATACAACCCGCGGCGTCAGATCAACCCCGCCTGAAAGGGCGCCAAACTCTAACTCGGCATAACTGTCGAGCTGGGCATAACTGCCCTGATAGTTGCGGGTAGTCGTATTGGCCAGATTTTCAGCCGTAAGGGTAAAGCCGGCGTTAAACGACTCACCGATATAGGTAAAGGGATCGGTACAACCCGGAATATCGGACCGATTGACCAGAGTTCCGGCACCCAAACGAAAGTGACTGGGATAAAAACGCCCGACAACCGCACTGCTCTGCGGGATAGCAGCTCCAAGATAATCATCATCTTTCACAGTCAAAGTAAAACTGCCAACCTCACTAAAGCTGGCCGCCGCAGTCGCGATCGCGCCACCGGAAAACAGCGCCGAAGCCGCATAAAAACTCGGCGTAGAGACCGCCCCCGCAGGATAATCGGCCGCACCAAGGCTCAGGACTCCGGGACTACCCGCCTGCGAGACACCCAACACTGCAGACGTTGGCTGATAATTCGGCGTAAGCCCGCCAGTTGAACAACGGGCACTTACCTGCACATCAAACCCCTGCCCGGCAACCCAGCGCGGCGTTCCGGTCGCCAGTGCATTATTCAGCGCTACGGCCCCACCGCTCTGATACGCGCTTACCTGAAACGCCGTTGGCCGCACCACAACAGGCGAGGACGCGGCCGTCATCGGAGAAAACGGACTACCGCTGTAAGGCGGTTCATTATGACGAAACTCTACATCGACCGACCCCGCATCCGGGTAAGAGATGTCAAGAGTAGCCACCCCGGCTGTAAATAGCACCGGCACTGAAAGCGGTGCAAAAGTTTGTGAAATATCACTGCCATTGACAGCCAGCCGAGACCCGAAACTATTGGTAGCCGGAGAGACATAAGAGAACCGGGCCTGCAACGCCTTGTTACCGGCAAAACCCTGAATCACATCACAACCCGTGCCGCCGGAGACCTGCCCGAACGCCGTTAGCGTTACGGTATCGGCAGAACAAGCGGACATCGCTGCCGGTACCGACCCCAACAAAAAACCAAACGCATTGAACTGGGTACCACTACCACTACCTGAAACGCCATCGCCCGCAGCAGTGACCGTTACCAACTCCTGACCGGGATGATAAAGATACAGGCTCGCAACACCCGCATCAGCTTCTGCAAACAGGTATTGAGCAACAGCCGCGCCCCCAGTGCTCGAGAGATAGAACTGACTGCCCGCCAACCCCGTCGCCAACGAAACCGTACCGACATAATCGGTTTTAGTCGTGACTCCGTCACTACACAGCGCGGTGACACCAACAGGCACACGCGCAGAGGGGCAAGCCAGAGCGGAGGCAGGCTGCGCAACCAAAAACCCGCCCAAAGCACAAGAAAGCGGGGCCTGATCATTGGTACCACCAGGCGTAGGCACAAAATTGCATTTATCCCATTCGTCAGTACCGTCAGGGATGGTACACACTCCTCCAACACTGGCGCTGTAAGGCAGCCTTGTGTCATCCATGTCTTCACAGGCAGGATTAATCGGCGAGCGGTTACCGCCAAAACGCAAGAAATCGACCTCGCGCCCAAGCTCATCCACCAAAAGCACATCATTGCCGGGATTTTTTATTTCGCTGACCGTGAAAGGAATTTTTATAAAGTCGCCAGCTGCGTAATTTCCGGCGGGAATAAATTTGGAGGTCGGCGAGTCATTGCCCTGATTCCCCTGCACGGTGACTTTCCAACCCAGCGCAGAAGGCGACGGGATAGTTACATCATTTATAACGAACAGCTCGACAAAAGGACTGAAAGAACCGACGTTCTTGGTCAGCACCTCATTAATAGATACCTTGCCAATAAAGTCAGAACACGCGTCAGCAGGCTCAGGTGCAGGCTTGGCACCCGTTGCCGCAACAGAGAAAAACCCGATAGCGACAAACAACATCGACACAAATACCGACGACCGCGCCAAAACATACCGGCTGAGCAAAAGCATAGTTCATCTCGCCAAAAGCTATTCTTAACGGCAATACTACGCGACCAGCAACAATGCACAAACAGGAGATTTAACAGATGATATGACAAAAGAAGGCTGAACAAAGAAAGAATGGAGCGGGAAACGAGGCTCGAACTCGCGACCCCAACCTTGGCAAGGTTGTGCTCTACCACTGAGCTATTCCCGCAGTTCCGATCATCAGACAGATCGAAGAAGTGGCGTCCCATAGGGGGTTCGAACCCCTGTTACCGCCGTGAAAGGGCGGTGTCCTAGACCTCTAGACGAATGGGACGCAAATCAGTTTTGTGAAAACTGTAAACAAATCATCTTATCTAACAATACCTTTAATAAGATGGAGCGGGAAACGAGGCTCGAACTCGCGACCCCAACCTTGGCAAGGTTGTGCTCTACCACTGAGCTAGTGCCGCATTATATTATCTAATATTACTTTTTACTCCAGTCATACTTGTCAAGGTTACTTAACAAATTTGCCAGTGCCACATAATATTACTAATTTATTTATACTCAATGAG
>JBFGYY010000350.1:0-4006 GCA_041587095.1 Motiliproteus sp.
ACCGGTTGAAGAGATCTGAATCTCGACCGTCTGTCCGGATACCGCCGACAAGAGCGTTGAATCGGTATGGCAACCATAGGTCGCCGTCGAATCAAAGGGGGCTTCCGGTACGACGTTCTGCATCGAACCGGAGTTATCCAACAGCATCATGATGTTCGGCTTAGCCTTGGTCGACAGGTGCAAAGGCACATCGGTAACCGCAGCCTCTATTGCCGGCGCAGCGATAAACGGCATGATGAGCAAACAGCTCTTACCGAGTCGGTTCAGGTATTTTTTCATCATGCACCCCTCAATTCTGCTGGAATTATTAGCGCTTGTAATAGACCTGCAATACCGCTACTGCCGTATCCGAGCCTCCGACGCCCATAGCCGTGATACGGAACATGCCTGTCACTTCGATCACCGAGCCGGTCTGCAGCGTCCCCTCCGCTTCGGAGGTAGACATCTCTTCAATATAATAGCGTGGTGGCGCCGCCAGTCCGGGGATCGCCGGGCCACTGTATGCGGCGCCAGAAGCAAGCCAATTTGCATAGCTCCAATTGGCCGAATCAACACTCAGGGCCGGGTATAGCCCCAGGGTCGAGCCATCAAAATCGGGCATTAAGACCATCCCGGCTATGCGATCCTCGGCGTTGCGTAATGCACTCTCGGCGGCCTGGAACGCCAGGTTGCTGTTACGCAGGTTGCCCGCCATCCGCTCTTCCAGGGTGGTGTCCTGAATGCTGGCCAGCCCCATAAAGGTCAACACCAGCAGCACGATCATGCAGATAATCAGGGTGATTCCCCGCTGCGACTGCCTGACAGACTGAAGTCGGTTTATCATGGTTAATCCAACCTGTTTCGGATGGCGACTGTGGAGGTAAACACTTTGCGCAAGCGCCGATCCCCGCCGGGTGCCGCAAACGAAACGCCATTAAAATCGAGGGTCTGCGACGAAGCGACCAGATTATCGCGCAGGCTGCGCACCAGCAGGCTGACATGCACACTGATCACATCTCCCCAGTTGGAAGCGTCCACCTGGTCCGCCGGCACAAACACGGTGCCATTAGCCCGACGCACACCATAGAGCAACTGCAGGTTTTCGACACCTTCCACCAATTCCACGCCATTTTTCATCAGGGCTGGTTCGCCACCGGCCCCGGTACCGATGCTATAGGCCGTGCTAGTCGCACCCAGAATCTGTACCTCTTCTACACTGTAGGCAGACGACAGCCCCTTAGAGGCGTTACCTGGAGACACACCAGAAGGCCCTGTATTATGTATAATGTTGTCGAAGCCTCCACTATCAGTAATATTCGTTACTTGAAAAACATCCCCCTCAGTACAGTCCCCAACAAAAATAATTGAACCAACCTCTATTGAATGGTTCTTTTTAACCTTAAAAGTCGCAGCATTTGTACTGGGAATACTATCGAGAATTGCACCACTACTAAAAGCAGTCGTCAAAATCAGCTTATCCGGCGCATGGGTGCTACCACTAACAGAGCCCTCTGCAGCAGAAATGGCCTCTCGATCAGGCAAAGAATCCTGCCCGCCGTTGAGCATGTTGTTTATATTTTTCGACAGCTTAGCTTTGGTCCTACACCCCCAGAAATCAGCGCTGCGAATATCCTTGGCAACCATATCTATCGCAAAGCGGCCTGTTTCTTGGATGCGGGAAAACTCTTCCTGAAACTCAAAACTCTTCTTGGCACCCAAAAAAGTCTGCAACACCGCCGAAGTCAACAGCAATCCCAGCACCAGGGCCACCATCAACTCAATCATGGAAAAACCACGCTGAGTCATGAGCTGACGACAATTAGCGGACGACAAAACTGACCTCCATTGTTTCATCACCGACACCATTGCGGTCATCGTCCCAGGAAAGCTTTACCGTCCACAGGTCAACACCACTGGCTGATGTTTTCGCCAAGCTTGCCGAACCTAATGGCAAGGTATTGGCCACCTGCGCCAGCCATTCCCAGGCATCGCGTTCGGCGCGTTGTTGCTCGGTACAACCACCGGCAACAACGTCACCGTTATAACTGGTACATTTTGTGTGGGCAGCCGCATTTACGTAGCCGTCGATATAATCTCCCTCAATGTTAACGCGCATCTTATCCGCCAGGTTATAGGCCAAAATTGTCGCCTGGCTGCGATAATAAGCCCCGCTGTTATTTTTCAGCGCCAGACTTTCCAAACCGATCAGCCCCAAAACGGCCGTCGACAATAGCAATACGGCCACCAAAATTTCGATCAGTGTAAAGCCCCTGCTGCGTGCTATTCGACGGGAAGCATCAAATCGTTGCGGGTCACGCATTCATCACCCTCCGGCAAATTCGACAAAAGCCTGAATAAAAATCAAGAACCGCCACTGAGCCGCACCCGTCCCGCTGAACTGATCCAGATGGTGCGCCGATAGGCCACATCGCCACTCAGGTCATCCAAATAAAAAAAACATTCGCCTGCCGGCGACGACGTGCGGGTACCGGTGGGCGAATACTCGAGGTAGTCCCCGCAGCTATATTCAAGCTGTGTTGTGGCATCACCCTGATTCACTTGCAGCGTTTCTGTATCCTGCTGAACGACACTCCAGCCGACCCAAGTAGTCGCGCCAGTACTACTCCCGGTACAAGCCAGGTTGCTCGTGCCTTTACATAACCGGATAGGCACTCCGCGCTTAACCGCTTCGCTGCGCGCCAGCGCCAGACTGGTGGCCAGACCCAGCCGCTCCTTATCGAGACGGCTGCCTATCATCACCGAATCGTAATTGGGGCTGGCTATCAGCAGCAGCACCCCGACGATGGTCAGAACGATCATCAGCTCGATAAGGGTGAAGCCTTTTTGCCACCGGTTAACACGATTCATTGGCTGGGAAATTGACCGTTTCTCGAACACCTCAAACTCCTTGTGGGATGGTTTACTCACAGCGTACAGGTATAGATAGCACGGGCAGGCGCAAAACAGCCATGATTTAAATCACTTACCTGCTCTGGATCAATAAAATTTTATCGCATCGGTCTCTGTCCTCCCTGACAGATCGCTTTAGAAGGGTATCGGCCGGTCACAGAAAAAGACCAGCCTGAAATGGCTTAAACGGGACTAACTGTCAGTATCTGCACATCAAAAAACAACTCACGCCCGGCCAGCGGGTGATTAAAATCGACCGTGACCTGCTTATCGTCAAATTCGCTGACGACACCCGGCAACTCGCTCTGGCCGGCATCGGCGAAGGAGATCATCAGCCCCGGCTCCAATGCCATGTCGGCAAACTGACTCCGGGGTACCTTCTGAATATTATTCGGGTTGCGCTGCCCAAATCCCTGCTCGGGCAATATGCGTAGCGTGGTTTTTGCGCCCGCCTGCAAGCCAAACAGACTCTGTTCAAAACCGGGCAGCAGGTTACCGTCACCCACGGTAAAGGTTGCCGGCTCGGCGGCGAAATTCGAGTCCACTTCGGTACCATCGTCGAGCTTGATGGCAAAGTGCAGTGTTACCTGAGTTTGCGGACCAATAGCGGGAGCAGTCATAGCCTTCCTGTCTGTCGGGACATGCCATAGAGCATATCGCTGTTTAACTTACCCTGCCACCGGCAGGGAACCTGCTGTCCGGCCAAACCGGAACAGCGCAAGGGTTAATCATCGTCTTTGCCTTTACGGCCGTCGAAAATCATCTCCCAGAGCAACATAATCGCCCCGACGGTGATGGCCGAGTCGGCGATATTAAAGGCCGGATAATAATGCTCTTGCCAGTGCAGGGAGATAAAGTCCACCACATGCCCCAGCATCAGGCGGTCGATCAGGTTCCCCAGCGCGCCGCCCAGAATCAAAGCCAGCGCAATGGCCTGCCAGCGTTCGCTGCGCGGGGTATTGCGCAACCAGTTGATCAGGTAAGCCGACACGCCCAGGGCGATCAGGGTAAAGAACCAGCGCTGCCAGCCCCCCTGCCCCGCGAGAAAGCTGAATGCCGCCCCCGGGTTGTAGAGCAACGTCAGGTCAAATACCGGCAATATGGCAACCGGATGCGC
>JBFGYY010000351.1:0-3996 GCA_041587095.1 Motiliproteus sp.
GCAAGCTTTCATAAAATCGCCGAGTGCGCCGCGCTCTTTGTTGAGTCCTTTAAACGCAGACAATCCCTCGTCGATCATTTCGACAAGTTCCAATTCGTATTCTTGGGCGATTTCGTTAGCTTGTTTGAGTTGGCGTTCGAGCGTAGAGCCCGAGCTTTGCTTGTCGGTGCTCCAGCGTATATAGCTATAAAGTCGTGGCTTTTTGCTCATGAAGAACCGCATCCGTGCAATTTCACCTGAGTCTAACCGTTTCATTCAGTGCGCATCAATCTATAAAAATTCCGTTTCGGGCCGTTAACTGTTCATTAACTGGTCAACTACAACTTTGGGTTGATGTATAATCTGCGCCCTCATCGTGTTGCAGGTAAAAGCAGTAATGTCTAATAAAGTAACTCCGCGTGTTGGTTTCGTGAGTTTGGGGTGCCCCAAGGCGCTGGTCGATTCCGAGCGCATTCTGACCCAGCTAAAACTTGAAGGTTATGAGCTGGTCCCGAATTACGATAACGCCGACGTGGTGGTAGTTAACACCTGCGGATTTATTGACGCGGCCAAGCAGGAATCTCTCGACGCGATCGGTGAGGCGATCAAAGAAAACGGCAAGGTGATCGTCACCGGCTGTATGGGTGCCGATGCCGAGTCTATTAAGTCTGTGCACCCGGGTGTGCTGAGTGTGAGCGGCCCCGAGCAGTACGAGCAGGTCGTGAGTGCGGTTCATGAGTGGGCTCCTCATGATGCAGGGCACGATCCGTTTATCGATGTTGTACCGGAGTCGGGCATTAAACTGACGCCGCGTCATTACGCCTATATGAAGATATCCGAAGGCTGCAACCATAGCTGCAGCTTCTGCATCATCCCCTCTATGCGCGGAAAACTGGTCAGTCGACCTGCGGCCTCGGTCATGAGCGAAGCCGAGGGGCTGGTGCGTGCCGGTGTGAAAGAACTGCTGGTTGTCTCACAAGATACCGGCGCCTACGGCATCGACACCCGTTATAAACTCGATTTCTGGAACGGCCGCCCGGTTAAAACCCGTCTGCTTGAACTCTGTGAAGCGCTGGGAAGCCTCGGTGTCTGGGTACGTCTGCACTATGTTTACCCCTACCCGCATATCGATGACCTGATTCCCTTAATGGCTGAAGGAAAGATCCTGCCCTATCTGGATATTCCGTTTCAGCACGCCAGCCCCCGTGTACTGAAGGCGATGAAACGTCCTGGAAATATCGACAACACTCTGGAGCGAATCCAGAAGTGGCGTGCGATCTGTCCTGATTTGACCATCCGCAGCACCTTCATTGTCGGTTTCCCCGGCGAGACCGAGGAAGACTTCCAGATGCTACTCGACTTCCTCGAAGCGGCGCAGCTGGACCGCGTCGGATGCTTCCCCTACTCGCCCGTAGAGGGCGCGCCCGCTAATGAGATGGGACTGGAGCCGGTCGCTGACGATGTGAAGCAGGCCCGCTGGGAGCGTTTTATGGAGACGCAGCAACGGATCAGCGCCGCACGTCTTGAAGCAAAAATCGGTCGTGAGATCGACGTGATTATCGATGAGGTGGACCCCGATGGTTGTGCGGGTCGCAGCCACGCAGATGCTCCGGAGATCGATGGCAACGTCTATATTGAAGGCGCGGGCCACCTGCGACCCGGGGATATCGTCCGCGCCCGCGTGGTCGACACCGATGCCTACGACCTGTGGGCCGAACTGATCGACGACTAATAAGGAAGCCTGATTAGAAATCAAGCAACACCGGCAATCCTAACGGGGATTCTGAGCGGGGATATGCAGGCTGGATCGCAGCGGCTGTTCCCGGGGGGCTTCTCCGAGACGCTGTCGCTCCTCGCGCGGCGAAAGACCGTAGTGATTGCGATAGGCCGTGCTGAAATGCGAGGCGCTGGAAAAGCCGCAGGCCAGCGCCACCTGCAGCACCGGTTTATCGCTTTGCTGCAGCAGTTGCCGCGCACGCTCCATGCGCAACTGCAGATAAAATTTCGAGGGCACAGTCTGCAGGTGTTTTCGGAACAAGCGCTCCAGATGCCGACGTGACACGCCGACATGCAAAGCGAGATCATCGGTAGTCAGCGGTTCCTCAATATTGGCCTCCATCAGCGTCACCGCTTCGATCAGCTTGGGCTGACTGGAGCCGATCCGTGCCTTGAGAGGTATCCGCTGCACATCATCGCTGGTACGAATCCGTTCACAGACAAACTGTTCAGAAATGGCCGCCGCCAGATCCATGCCGTGCTGCTGCCCAATCAGGAACAACATCATATCCATGGCTGCCGTGCCGCCGCTACAGGTATAACGGCCACCGTCCACTTCAAACAGGTTATGACTGACACGGGTTTGCGGGAACTCTTCACGCAAGCTGGCAAGGTCCCACCAATGAATGGTGGCTCGATACCCTTCCAGCAGACCCGCACAAGCCAACAGATAAGATCCGGTACCAATACCGCCAAAACCGAGGCGGCTACCGGCCTGACGACGCAGCCAGCCGATCACCATCTCATTACCGGTACGGGCTATCGGGCTTGCCCCGCAAACGAAAATGGCATCCAACTTGTCAATATCGGCAAGGCTGCCGTTCACACAGGTTTCTACTCCGCTGGAACTGGTTACCGACGCACCGTCACGACTGATTAAGAAGCATTCGTACAGTTCGGCACCCGAAATCCAGTTGGCCATCTGCAGCGGCTCGATGGCGGCAGAGAAGGCGATCAGGGAGTAATTGGGCAGCAGTAAAAAACCAAAGCGCTTTGGAACGGCCGCGGATGAAACCTTGTGACCGGACAGTGAGCCCGAATAATCGGATGCTGGGGACACGCCGGAAGACGGCAACGTTGACACTCTGACTATCCTCGATTTTTATTATAGATAGAAGATGCTGGGCACATGATCATAAAGTATTTTTACTGGCATGATGAAGATATAAAACACCCATAGCGACAGAATCTTTCTTGCCGCTTATCTTAAGGGTAGCCGGTGAAGAGTCCTATGAACGAAGCAGCGGATGTCAGCTGGCAGAAACTGAAGGTCGCTTTTTAACAACTTCCCGGTACGCCAATCAAGAATGACAACGGATCAGCGTCTGCAGCGACTTGATTACGCTAGCGCACACTTGCTGGCTCCGCTAAAAATTCGGGTTAAATCAGCACGCAAATTTGTGACGCATGGCCCTATACTGTATGCATTGCTCCCTTGGGGGGCACAAACCGCCAGCGTACTGATGCATATCATTTTTTCTGTCGACGCCACTGGCAAGGCGGTTTGAGTTGGGCCAAAATTGCGCCCATAACGTCAATGAACTATCCGTTACACTGGGAACGTATACATGTTTATAAAAATCAAGAAAAACTGCGGCATTTACATGGAACACAACGGCATGGAAAAAGGGATTATCATCCCGGTAACCAGCCACTTCCTGATCAACCTGAACCAGGTCGCTGAAATATCCTTCTATACCATTAAAGAGGAAAAGCTTCGTCACACGGTCGATCACGGCCCCTTCAGCATTCCGCCCAATAGCCGCGTGATTCACCTGACCATGGACTACCGCTATTCAAGCCATCAGGAGGACAGCCCCGGATTCTCCAACCGAATGATCAACCAGCGCGCCTACTACAAGCTGTTTTTCCTGCCGGAGTGCCCGGGCGAATACGAAGTTTTGCGGGCACATATTGAAAAACAGGTCTGCAATATCTGACCAATACGCTCTGTGCTGCTGAGCGCCGCTTAGGGGAAGTAGGCGACGCTCTTCACCTGTTGTAACGACCGGGACGGGCGACACCGCCACGATCGACTCAGAACATGGACCACTGAGGGACGCACCATGAACTACCCCGCCGGCGCCATCGACAATGCCGACCAACTTCTCGCCCTGCAGGGGATAGCCACCCCCGCAGACAACCCGATGCGCTACAAAACGGCCATACACTGGAAAAGCGATCTCTGCGCTCAGTGGGTGCAAAATCTGTATAACTGGGATAGCTTCCTTGGTGCTGTCA
>JBFGYY010000352.1:0-3994 GCA_041587095.1 Motiliproteus sp.
AACCAAAGCCATCACCAGCATCAAACTTTAAAACCCACAACAGGCGAAGCTTCAGGCCCAGATGTGATAGTCTACCAGATCTAAAATCAGCGACATGATATAAATCAAAACCGATTCGAATCAAGCCACCTGACATAGGAAAAAGCACGTCAATGGACCGTAAAATTGCTGCTGCACTAAGCGTCATCACCCTCATTGTTCTTGCGCTCGCCATTACCTTACCCGGAGGGCGAACCATAGACAAACCCACAAAGCTTCCCTGGCAGATTCAGCTGGATGCCGAAGGCTTCCCTACGGTACTGGGCGTTACACTCGGAAAGAGCCACTTAAATGACGCGCGCACCAGCTTTAACTCCGAAGGAAAAACCAATTTATTTCGATCTGATAATGGAACCCTCGTCGTCGAATCATTTTTTCAGCGTGTGTTCCTGAACGGTTTACGTGCAGATATTGTATTGGTTTACGATCTGGACGAGGCATTACTCACGCAAATGTATGAGCGGGGTCTGCGCATCAGCCAAATGGGTAGTGGCGGAAAGCGGGTCGAACTTTCTGAAGAAGACATGCAACGCATTGAGAAAACAGTAATAGATCACATTACCTATATTCCCGGCACTGACCTGGATGAAGAACTACTGCGCGACCGGTTTGGCCTGCCCGACCAGATTATTGAAGAACCATCCGGGATCAGCCATTGGCTCTACCCGGAAAAAGGCCTGGATATTGCTGTAAGCCGCGAGGATAAAGAAGTATTTCAATACCTGATCCCGGCTAAATTTCAGCTCGCCCAAGCGCCGCTTGCACCAAAGCAGCCTGCGGCGGCGCAATAGCGTCAACGCGAACATCAACGCTGCCTAAGTGCGTTGATGTTCATAATACGGGACAGTGGGCGAAGAACACCGACCGAAGACAGGACAAACCTTAGCCGATGCACGGATCTCGGATCAGCATCAGCACCGACTAGGAAGGCTTGTCCTCCGTTTTTTTCGTATCCAGAGGTAGGTCATCATCCATCAATATGCGATGCGCTTCACCATCCATATCGTCAAACTGCCCACTACGGGCCGCCCAAAATAGAATCACAACAGCGACCAAACCAAGGATAAGCATCCCCGGGATCAACCCATAAATTACATCCATCCGATTCCACTCAATATTGAAATATTGCTGTCTGTGCCGGTCTAAAACCAGGCAGATAAATTAACGATTACGCCCAAACAGTGTGCGAATTCTGGCCGAATTACCGATAACAAGCAGCGAGCTGATTGGCATGGTAATCGCCGCGACCAATGGCGTGACGACAGCCGCCATCGCTAACGGCACCATGATAATATTATAGGTGATAGATAACGCGATATTTTGACGGATTGTGCTGAGCGTGCGACGGGCAAGTTTGCGCACTAAAAACACCTTTTCAAGCTCACTGCTTATCAAAACGATATCCGCACTCGCTATTGAGACATCCGTTCCGGAGCCAAGAGCAACACCAACGTCCGCCCGTATTAATGCGGGGGCGTCATTGATGCCATCGCCCACCATTGCAACTTTACGCCCCAACCCCTGAAGATTGCCAATCACCCGATCTTTATCTTCTGGCATAACTTCCGCTATGACCTCGATATCGGCCCCCAGCCGGGAAGCCACCCCCTGAGCCGTAGCCAGTCGATCACCGCTCAGCAGCGTCACACCCAGCCCCTCCTTGCATAAAGCCCGGACAAGCTCTGCAGCGCCATCACGCAGACGGTCTTCCATAGCGATAACCGCGACCTCATGGCCATCAACAGCACAAAAAACAACGCCTTGCCCTGCACTGTCATATTCCGCAACCGTTGAATCGAGCCGAACATTCAGCTCGATGCCGTTCGTACGCAACCACGCCCTGTTACCTACAACCACCTGCCGCCCCTGCACACGGGCACGAACTCCGGCTCCCGGCCGGCTTTCAAAGCCCTCAGCAGCCAGAGAAGACAAAGCAAGCTCGTCAGCAAGCTTGACCAGCGCATCCGCCAACGGATGCTCCGATTGCCGCTCAACAGCCGCGCACAGCGCCAGGATAGCAGTAGTTTCTTCAGGAACATCTTCCCCGCGCGCCCAGCGGAGAGAGGGTGTCGTTATCGATGCGACACTGATAACCCCCTCGGTCAGCGTTCCGGTTTTATCGAACACAACATGATCGACTGATGACAAAAGCTCCAACACTTCGCCGTTCTTAATTAAAATACCGTGCCGCGCCCCCTGACCGGTCGCCACCGCGATAGACATCGGCGTAGCCAGCCCGAAGGCACAGGGACAAGTGATAATCAACACGGCCGTTGCCGCCAGAAGTGCAGACTCAAACCCCGCGCTGAACCAGTAAACAAACGTACCGCTCGCCAGAGCAAGCGTCATTAAGACAAACCAAGGAACAATTCGATCGGCCGTACACTGAATGGGCGCTTTACTGGACTGAGCATCTTCGACCAATTGTATGATCCGGCCCAGCGCCGTCTGCGACAGAGTACCTGTCACCTCAATTTCAAGCGCCCCATTTCCATTGATGGTGCCGGCACAGACCAGAGCACCCGCTGCACGCGACACCGGCTCAGACTCTCCCGTAAGCATCGCCTCATCAACCAGACTACTCCCGCGAACAACCACGCCATCTACCGCAATTCGCTCGCCAGGGCGAACCAGAACTTTCTCGCCAAGTTTTACGGAACGAATCGGAACGACCACCTCACCTGACGCTCGCAGAACCGTTGCGACTTTGGGCTGCAGGTCGAACAGCCGTTGCGTCGAGGTTACAGCCTGCTTTCTTGATACGGCCTCGAGGTAGCGACCAAGCAAGATAACAAATAGAAAATTGACCACTGTGTCGTAATAAACCTCACCGATACCTGAGCCACTTACCGTGACATATACGGAATAAGCAAACGTGGCTGAGGCTCCGATCGCAATGGGCAGATCCATGGACGGATGGCGATTACGAATACCCGCCCAGGCACCGCGATAAAAAGGTAAACCGGAGTAAATAAGTGTCGGCGCAGCCAGGCAAAAACCGACCCAATGAAACAGCGAACGGAACTCGCCTTTATCGGCCCCTGAATAGAGAGCTATAGAGATCCACATGAGGTTCATCATCGCAAATCCGGCAAACGCCATGCGGTAAAGCAGCTCACGGTTTGCCCGCTGTAAGCTCAGCTCAGCCGAATCAGGGTCAAAAGGCGTAGCGGCATAGCCTAATTGCCCAAGCATAGCCAGAAGCGAGGACAGAGGGAGTTGCGCATTATTCCAACGCACCTTCAGGCGCTTGCCGGTCAGATTGACACGGGCCTCCAGCACTCCTCGCTGCGCCCTCAGGCTATTCTCGATCAGCCAGACGCACGCAGCACAATGAATACCTTCAACCAACAGATTGATACTTCTCTCTTCGGCAAGGCCATCGACAAACTCCTCCTGAACTTCGTCGAGATCGAAAGTCGTCAGCCCGACGGGAAGCTCAGGAGGCGGCGCGAGTCGCTCTCCGGGTTGAACACGCTTATAAAAACCATCAAGGCCGGCGCTATAAATAGCCTCACAAACCGACCGGCAGCCATGACAACAAAACAGGCGCGAGGTACCCGATACCGCAGCTTCTATAGCATCTGACTGCTCTACCGGCTGAACACAATGAAAACAGACCGACTCTGTTGTCACAGGCAAACCTTCATCCGGGGTAGCGACATCGCCAACGAAAGGGCTAGTCACTGCGCTTTAGCCACATGCACACGCTGCGAGCTATTATGCTCAACCTCACCTTGATTGACGCTAACAATCAGATCCCAGACACCCGGTAACGGGAAAGCGACAACAGCTTCATAAACGCCCTGACTGAGCATTGCCATTTCAACGGAGAAATCCGCCTTTGCATCTGATGGCCGATAGCCAAACAACGTAACCTGATCCGGAACGATCAGCTCACCCTGCTCCGCACTGATCGAAAACCGCAACCGGGAATCTTCATGCAAAACAATGG
>JBFGYY010000353.1:0-3984 GCA_041587095.1 Motiliproteus sp.
CATTATATCGCCTTAGGTAGGGGCTGTGCCGCCGTTTCGGTGGCTATTGTGTAGTGAAAGCACCATATTGGTTGAATCTTGCCGGATCTCTGTAATCGACGGGTGGGTCAGAATGTTTGCCATGTGGCCAAACCAGGATAGCATGGCGGCGTATTTGCAGCTGACCGCCCAGGTGCTTTCGCCGACACTCAAATGTCCCTGTGAGGTGGGTTGCATTCATGTCGAATCAGTTGATGATGACTTGTGGTGGGCTTGCAGCTGAGGAAAGCGTTTGCAGCTGCGACGCGTCAAAGCAGTGGCTGCGATCAGGGCATGACCTGGCAAACGGGCAGGCGAAAGATAGTAGTGTGGACAGCTCCTGTTGCCAGCGCTTGAGCGTGGCATCGATCTGCTGTTGAGACTCCTTCCCGGCGCCCTGATGGTATTCAGTCAGGATCGTATCCAGTTTTGTTTTAATGTCGCGTATCGACAGGCGATGAATTCGCGCATGCCAGATCAGGTGTTTGATGTCGAACTCGAGATTTTCACGAGTTTTGAACGGTGTCATGGCGCTTCCTTGATGCCGAATTTAACTCAATCGCTGAGTTTAACGCTTGGACTGCTTCAGGTACTTGTTCAAGATCAAGTCTGGCTCTGATCAAAGCCAAAAACTGTTTATTTGGGAGGCTGTGTTATTGCAGGCAGTGGCGACTGGGTATAGTGATGAAAAAGCGGCGTGCAAAAAGAAGGGGCCTTAAAGGCCCCTTGGACTGAATTGCTTATTTGCTGCCGTGACGCAGCGCGTCGATCCGGTCATCCAGTGGCGGGTGGCTGGAAAACAGCTGCATCAGGCCGTGCTTGAGCCCGCTGTTGATACCGAACGCCATCATCTGATCGGGCAGTTCAGAGGGCATCTCTTGCTCGGCCTTGAGGCGCTGCAGGGCGCCGATCATGGCGTTTGAGCCGGCCAGTTGCGCGCCCATGGCGTCAGCACGAAATTCGCGCCGGCGCGAGAACCAGGCGACAATTGTCGATGCCAGAATACCGAGAACAATTTCGGCGAAAATCGTCGTGATGAAATAACCGATGCCGTGCCCTTCCTCGTTTTTCAGGATAACCCGATCCACGGTGTGTCCGATGATGCGCGAGAAGAACATGACGAAGGTGTTGACGACGCCCTGAATCAGCGCGAGCGTTACCATATCCCCGTTGGCGACATGGCCGATCTCGTGAGCCAGTACGGCGCGGACCTCTTCTGGTCGGAAACGCCGCAGCAGACCGATACTCACCGCAACCAGAGCGTCGTTGCGGTTCCAGCCGGTGGCAAACGCGTTGGATTGCTCGGAGGGGAAAATACCCACTTCGGGCATTTTTATACCGGCTTCCTGTGCCAGTTCTCTGACGGTGTCGAGCAGCCATTGCTCATCAGCATTGCTGGGTTGTTCAATCAGTTGTGTGCCGGTTGTCTTCTTGGCCATCCACTTAGAGATGAGCAGGGACACCAGCGAGCCGGCCATGCCGAACACGCCGCAGATGATGAGCAGGTTGCCAAGATCCAGATCGATGCCATTGGCTTGCAGCGAAGAGCCCACACCGAAAATGCTCAGAGTGACGCTGGCAACCAGCACAATGGCGAGGTTTGTCGCGAGAAAGAGCAGAATACGCATTGCTTAGTTCCTTAAAGGTTATTTTGCCTCCGTGTTAGATGGAGGCGGTTGCAGAAAGTTTCAAGCGATCGGGAAGGAAATTTTAATCGGTGTCCGGGTTATAATCGGTCCTTTTTTGGTCGTAGATGGGGTAAATCATGCAACAACTGTTGGCCGCGCTGGAAAAGGGGTTAGCGGAATCGAACGCAGAGGCACAGCGTCTGTTCCACGGCCGCGGGCATTGTTACGAGGGGCTGCACTTTGTCAATGTCGATTGGCTGGCTCCGGTGTTACTGGTAACGCTCTATGAGGCGGTCGAGCCGGAGTGGCTTGCTGCCCTGCAGGTCAATACGCAATCATTGGCGGGTGTGGAAGGGGTGCTGGTGCAACACCGTTACCGGCAGGGGGCTCCGGCTGAAGTGTTATGGGGGGCTGTGCCTGAGCAGTTGGAGGTGTCTGAGCAGGGATTGCGATATGGATTGACGCTGGGGCGCAGTCAGAATAGCGGCTTATTTCTTGATATGGCCAACGGTCGTCGCTGGGTCCGGGAGCAGGCGGCCGGGCGCTCGGTGCTGAATCTGTTTTCGTACACCTGCGCCTTTTCGTTGGCCGCAATGGCCGGCGGTGCGCGTCAGGTGGTTAATCTGGATATGAGTCGTGCCGCGTTGACGCGTGGTCGGGAAAATCACCGGCTGAACCAGCACGATCTGCGCAGCGTGCAGTTTTTGCCCCACGATCTGTTCCGCTCCTGGGGCCGGGTGCGACGGCTGGGGCCTTACGAACTGATTATTATCGATCCGCCTTCTTTTCAAAAAGGCAGCTTCGTGGCCAGCAAAGACTATCAGCGCGTGTTGCGGCGCTTACCCGAGTTAATGAATGACGGTGCGCAAGTTCTGGTCTGCCTTAACGATCCGCAACTTGAAAGCGGCTTTTTGAAGGCGTTGGTGGCTGAGCATGCGCCGGCACTGGTCTTCGAAGCGCGAATCGATAACCCGCCGGAGTTTGCCGAGAAATACCCGGAACGCGGGTTGAAAGTGCTGCATTATCGTTATCAGGCGGCATCTGCGGTGAGCACTGAATAACGGCGAATAAAGCCGCTGGGGCCCGGCGTGTTAAAGGTCCCAGTAGCAAATATGCGCTTTTCGGTAGTCCGGCGCGTTATCGCTGATGCATTCGTCCAGCTCTTCCAGGATATCTTTCTTGGCGAAAACACGCTTGCGGGTGTACTGTAACCAGTTGTAATAATTTGTATTCTCTCGAATACAAAATAGCTGCACGCCTTTGTCTCCCGGCCAGACTTTTTTGCAAAAGCTGGCTATCTCATTTTTAGCGCCTGCCTGGGCAGGGCCGGTAAGCATGATTAGCAGAAACATCAGCAGTCGCATTGTGATTCCTTATCGTGGCGCGTGGCAGATGCCGGCCATTCAGCGGCAGCACACTGCTGTACGCGATACTGTTGGTAGTTTGCGCGTGAGTCGTGGTTTTTCGGCCGGGGTGTTGTGTCATGCGCCGCTCCCTGTTGTTGCGGCGCCCGGCGGCTCCCCGGCATGCAGGCTTATTGTTCGTAGCGTTGCAGAAAGTGTCCCAGTCGACCGATCGCTTCTTTGAGCTCGTCAATGCGCGGTAAAAAGACCAGACGGAAATGCTGGGTGTCCGGCAGGTTGAACCCGGAGCCTTGCACGATGAGGATCTTTTCCTGGATGAGCAGGTCCAGTGCCAGCTTTTCATCGTTGTGGATGGGGTAGACCTTCGGGTCCAGTTTCGGAAACAGGTACATCGCTCCCATCGGCTTAACACAGGAGACGCCGGGAATCTCGTTAAGCATTTCCCATGCGGCATTGCGCTGCTCAAACAGACGCCCGCCGGGGTGAATCAATTCATTGATGCTTTGGTAACCGCCAAGTGCGGTCTGAATGGCGTTCTGCGCTGGCACGTTGGCACACAGGCGCATGTTCGAGAGCATATCCAGCCCCTCGATGTAGTCGCGGGCGCGATGCTTGGGACCGCTTATAATCATCCAGCCAGAACGAAACCCTGCAGAGCGATAGGTCTTGGATAACCCGTTAAAGGTCAGGCAGAGCACGTCGTCGGCCAGAGAGCCCAGGCAGGTGTGCTGAGCGGCATCATAGAGAATCTTGTCGTAAATTTCGTCGGCATAGATGATCAGCTGGTGCTCGCGGGCCAGATCGACTATCTGTTCCAGCAACGCTTTCGGGTAGACCGCCCCGGTGGGGTTGTTGGGGTTGATGACGACAATGCCACGGGTGCGATCGGTTATCTTGCGGCGGATATCTTCGATATCCGGAATCCAGCCCGATTGTTCGTCGCAGATGTAGTGGACCGGGTTGCCGCCGGCCAG
>JBFGYY010000354.1:0-3976 GCA_041587095.1 Motiliproteus sp.
CCATCGATCATGGCATCATCAAATCGATCTATTTCTTTGACCCGAACGGGCATCGCCTGGAGTTAACCTGTCTGACAGGAAGCGCTGAGCAAATGGCGGAACTTAAGCGCGTGGCACCGGCGATGCTGGAAGAGTGGTCCATAACCAAGCGTGCACCCCGGCATGCTGCATGGCTGCACGAGCATAGCTAGCCGGGATTAGAGGCCGAACGTTTACGTATTGGCTCGGCGTTTATTCGCTTAGTGATACACAGACCGAGGTTAAAACTGTTACAGTTTTGCGCTACGCCTACTTAGCTTATATAGGTCCTCAATGTTGGAATATATTCAACCACTGTATCGTCCTCCCAGCGAAGCGCGCTCTTTGATATTGCAGATTACCAATGGTTGCAGTTACAACCAGTGCACGTTTTGTCACATGTACCGCGATCCGCAAAAGAAATTTCGTGTCAAGCCGGAGGCTGAGGTTCTTGCCGAGATACAACGTTGTTCGGCCTATTCGGTGGATCGCATTTTCCTGGCCGACGGTGATGCGATGACCCTGTCGTTCAGACGGCTGCATACGATTTTAACGGCGATCCAGCATTCGATGCCCGATGTGCGTCGGGTCTCGGCATATTGCCTGCCGCGCAATCTGAAGAACAAAACCGTGCAGGAGCTTGCTGAACTCAAGGCGTTGGGTCTTGGGCTGGTCTATGTCGGTATTGAGTCCGGTGATAACGAGGTGCTAAGCAGGGTGCGTAAGGGGGAAGATTATGCTTCGACCCTTGAGGCGCTGAATAAGTTAAAGGCAGCGGGGATCAAGGTCTCAGCCATGGTGTTGAACGGCCTCGGGGGAAAGCAATTGACTCACCAGCATGCCATTAACTCTGCACGCCTGGTTTCAGCCGCTCAGCCCGAGTATGTCTCAACGCTGGTGCTGATGCTGCCCCAGGGCGATGCGTTGATACAAGAGGGATATGAGGACGGGTTCCAAGCGCTGAATCAGCGTGAGTTGCTGGAAGAAAGCCTGGTTTTCCTTGAGCATCTACAGCTAGAGAAGACGATTTTTCGCAGCGACCATGCGTCAAACTATCTGGTGCTCAAAGGGGTGTTGGGCCGGGACAAGCCGCGGCTTATCGAACAGGTCCAGCAAGCGTTGAATGCCTCGGCAGAGGCACCGTTAAGACCGGAATGGATGCGGGGCTTTTGATATGAAAACGCCGATTGATAACCTCTCTGCTCAGGCAGGCAAGGCTAAGGGGCAGCGTCCTCCGCTGCACCTGTG
This sequence comes from Motiliproteus sp., assembly GCA_041587095.1. GTDB lineage: Bacteria > Pseudomonadota > Gammaproteobacteria > Pseudomonadales > Balneatricaceae > Motiliproteus. Next base: position 1,267 of record JBFGYY010000354.1, read on the forward strand.
GCATCCGCCGTTAAGTGGCGATATTGATATTATCATTCGTCGTGACGGTAGCTGGCACCATGAGGGTGAGCCGTTTCAGCGTGCATCGCTGGTTAAACTCTTCGCTTCAATTTTGCGCCGCGAAGGAGATGAGTTTTTTTTGATCACTCCGGTTGAGAAATGGCGGATACAGGTCGAGGAGGCGCCGTTTGTTGCCGTAGAGCTGACGACACAACGTGTTCGTGGAGTAGATGAGTTGGTTTTTATCACCAATGTCGGAGACTCGGTTGTCGCTAACCGGGCGAACCCGTTACGCGTCGTTGTCGATCCAGCTTCCGGGGAACCGTCGCCCTATATAGAAGTCAGGGAGGGGCTGGAAGCCAAGTTATCCCGCCCGGTTTTTTATCAGCTTGTCGAAATGGTGCAAGAATCTGAGCATGAGGGCAGGAAGGTTTTGGGCGTTTGGAGCAGTGGCGTGTTTTTTCCAGTGAGTACTGAGCAGGAAGGCGATTGTGGTTGAACTGTTTGAGGTTGTCACTCAGGGGCAGGGGTTGTATTCCGTAACAGGGCATATAGAAGGGCTGGTAAAACGCAGCGCTATTCGTGACGGGCTCTGTACCCTGTTGATTCGGCACACGAGTGCGAGCCTGATTATTCAAGAGGATGCCGATCCCAGTGCGAAATACGATCTGGAGCGTTGGCTGAATCGGTTGGTCCCTGAAAATGACACGCTATATACCCACGTTACAGAAGGTGCCGATGATATGCCGGCCCATATAAAGGCTGCGTTGACTGCTACGACCCTGAGTATTCCCATTATGGATGGTCGACTGGCGCTCGGAACCTGGCAGGGTATCTTTTGCTGGGAGCATCGGCACGGGCGGCAGCGGCGATCCATTGCCGTTCATATCGGCAGATAAGGACCTGTCAAAGCGAATGATGGGCATGTCAGCATGCGAAACCCCGTCAATGCATTGACCAAAAAGCAGTCGGTTGCGGTATGACTGCTGGTTAAGGGGCAGGGCATTCTCAGACTTGCCTGCTTTTTCGTCGCGCTCGGAAATTTAATGGCTTCTGCAAGCGGGTCCTGCTGCGCGAGCAAATTAGCCTGACGCTGGCGTTAGTATTCGCTGGGGTCTTTTGCCATGTGGAACTCCTTGACGGCGCGAAGTAATTGCCGGCAGGTGATCTGCCCGACCAGTTTGCCATTTTGCAGTACGGGGCGGCGGCGATGCTTGCGTTTAAGCATATCTGTGGCGACAGCGATGATATCTTCTTCGAGCGTGGCGACGATCACCTCGGTAGTCATTACGTCTTCGACCCGTCCTATCCCGGTATCGTTGTAAGTCGCCATTAAAATGCCATTCAGGCAGTCCATTTCAGAAAGCACTCCCACAAATTTGTTGTCGTGATCGACAACGCATAGGCCGGAGATCTTATTAACGAGTATCAGATGAACGGCTTCCATGATTCCGGCATCTTTGGCAACCGAAACAGGATTATCAACCATATAATCTTTTAAGCTGACTGATTTGAGCATGTGTAATCCCCTGTGCGTCCGTTAGGAATACTTCTTGTAATACAAGATGTAATAGTTGCTATGCGCGAGCTTGTAAAGGGAATCGACGCAGCAAAGTGAATAAGGTGCAGCAAAAACGTGGCTGACCGGTCAAATATGCTCAGTTAATTAGAAGGTGGCAGTGGCTTGTTAAGCGATTGTGCAGCCAGAGCAGGCTGGGAAGCGCAACTGATTTAATCGGCGTGCCTGAGATAGGGGCGGGTCGTAGATAGAGGGGGCTGAAGAGGGCGATGCCGCCGCGCTGGCGGCATCGGCAGGTTAGCGTTAAGGCAGGCAGACATTGCCTTCGCAGTAGCGTTCGACATCTGCAGCGGTCAAGGCGCTCATATTGAAAATCCCGCGTGCGGTTACCGATGGAATCACAATATGTGCAGGCTTGCTGATGCCATTCAGGAATGGACCGATCAGCAGGGCATCCGTCAACGACCGGATCAGGCCGAGAGCGATATTGGCTGCGTCCAGGTTCGGCATGATCAGCAGGTTTGCGCTGCCGGTCAGGTTGGCTCCCGGTAAAATCAGCTTGCGTAACTCCTCATTCATGGCAGTGTATGCGTGCATCTCGCCGTCGATCTCGACCCCGGGATGTTTCGCTTGCAGCATAGCTGCCGCTTCGCGCATCTTCTTGGCAGAACCGCCCCGAGAGGAGCCAAAATTGGAATGCGACAGCAGGGCGACTTTCGGCTCGATGCCGAATTGGCGTACAAAATCGATACTGGACTCCGTGATGGACACCAGCTCCTCAGGGGACGGGTCGACATTCAGGAAGGCGTCGGCCAGAAACAGGGGGCCGGTCGGCAGCAGAAGCGCACAAACAGACGATACGTGACCGTGCGGTGTGCTGGTGCCCAGTACCTGGTAAATGCTCTGGAAATGCGTTTCAAAGCGGCTGACTTTACCGCAGATCATGCCATGGGCTTCGCCCATCGATACCATGACCGAGGCGAGGGCGGTTGCATTGTTGCGCATCTCGTTCTTGGCGGCTTCAACCGTGATCCCTTTGCGGCCGACTTTTTCATGATAATGCTGCCAGTACTGATCATGATGATCGCAATCATCAGGATTGAAAACCATAACGTCCTTGCCAAGGTCCAATCGCAGTCCGAGGGCGTCCATCTTGTTGCGGATAACGTCAGGGCGACCGATCAGGGTAGG
>JBFGYY010000355.1:0-3958 GCA_041587095.1 Motiliproteus sp.
GCTGATGCAATGTCCGCCGACGAGCCCGGGACGAAAAGGCAGAAAGTTCCATTTAGTACCCGCAGCGGCCAGAACTTCGCCGGTATCGATACCCAGCTTGCCAAAAATTATAGCCAGCTCATTGATCAGGGCGATATTCAGGTCACGCTGCGTATTTTCGATAACCTTCGCCGCTTCTGCGACTTTAATACTGCTCGCCTTATGGGTGCCGGCAGTGATGATAGACGCATATAGCGAATCGACATATTCCGCTGCTTCGGCATTAGAACCCGAAGTGACTTTCAGAATCGATTCCAGGCGGTGTGTTTTGTCACCGGGGTTGATGCGTTCGGGGCTGTATCCGACATAGAAGTCTTTATTAAATGTCAGTCCTGATTCACGCTCCAGAATCGGCACACACTCTTCTTCTGTTGCACCCGGGTATACAGTCGATTCGTAAATCACCACATCGCCGTCAGAAAGAACTTTACCAATCATCTCCGAGGCTTTACGAAGCGGCGTCAGATCGGGCTGCTTATGAATATCAATGGGCGTCGGTACAGTAACGATATAACAGTTGCGATCGCTTAGGTCTTGCGCAGCGCAGCTGAAGCGCAAAGCCGTTGTGCTCTTAAGAACCGCCTCCTCGATCTCTTGTGTGGAGTCCTTTCCCGAGCGCAATTCGTCGATTCTCTCCGCTTTAATATCAAAACCCAGCGTATCGAAACGTCCGGCAAACGCCACCGCTAACGGAAGCCCGACATAACCTAGCCCTATGACTGCAATGCGTGTTTCTTCAAGCTTCACCGTTAACTCCTACTCTTGCTAATACTAGAACGCCGATTGTTGGCATATTAATCCTATTCTCACCGATCCTTTAACCCATTGCGAGGTGTACGAATTGCTGTTTATGTTGCTTTAAAACAACGTCAGGAAACTTATTTGTCCCGAGACATCTTATCTGCTCGCCAAAGTAAATCTTCGTTACCGCACTGAGCCTCAAAGCCAGTAACATTGCGCAGTAGACATTCACGTACACGCTGAGCATCAAGGCTTGTCAACGCATTGATAAGCTCTGCGATCAGGGTATTCAGTTGAGCGTAATCCGGCCCCTCTTCTCTCGCGACCAGAATCCTGGGATGTGTGGTTCCTGATACATTATCGCCAATCAGCAGCTCTTCGTAGAGCTTTTCTCCATGCCGCAACCCGGTGTAAACCACATCGATGCCATCGACTCCCGGGCGATGCCCGGATAAACGCACCATACGCCGCGCTAGCTCATCTATTTTAACCGGATCCCCCATATCCAGCACAAACAACTCCCCGCCTTCTCCCAGGGCCCCTGCCTGTATAACCAGACTAGCAGCCTCGGGTATCGTCATAAAATAACGGGTTATCTCGGGATGGGTCACCGTCACGGGGCCTCCGGCGGCGATCTGTGTCTGAAACAGGGGAATAACTGAGCCGGAAGAGCCGAGAACATTGCCGAAGCGCACCATGCTAAAGCAGGTCCGCCTGTTTTCAGGAGCAAGCTGCAACCCTTGCAACACCATTTCAGCCAAGCGTTTACTCGCCCCCATACTGTTGGTTGGACGCACCGCTTTATCGGTAGAGATCAGGACGAAACGCGCCACGCCAGCCTGCATCGCCTGCGTCGCCAGATGGTAGGTCCCCAACACATTGTTGTTCACACCCACTATCAGGTTGTGCTCAACGATGGGGACGTGTTTGTAAGCGGCGGCGTGATAAACCGTATTAATCTCCCATTGGCTAAACAAGCGCTTCAGCAACCCTTCATCGTTAACAGATCCTAACAAGGGTATTAGCTCAACATCAGTATTCAAAGACGCGCAGCGCAAGCGCAGGTCAGCCTCGATGCTGTAGAGCGGGTATTCACCATGATCGAGTAAAATGAGTCGTTCCGGTTTGTGCTGAACGATTTGCCGGCAAAGCTCCGATCCAATCGATCCGCCAGCCCCGGTGACCAACACCGTTTTGCCACTGATACAGCGGCTCATCAGGTCATGTTGCGGCTCAACAAAATCGCGCCCAAGTAAATCCAGGGTATCTATCTCATCCAGCTCGGTGAGCTTGGCCCGCCCCAAGGCGATATCATCCAGCGAAGGCATTGTCCTGACCGCAACTTCGACCAGCTCCAGGCGTTTAAGAATAGCCTGACGATCACTGCGTGTGGCACTTGGCAGCGCCAGCAACACCTCAAGCGTATCGTGACGAGCCTTTACCGCTTCAATGGATTCGATCCCTCCCACTACCGGTAGACCCGCTATCTGCTGGCCCTTCAGGCCAGGGTCATCGTCGATAAAGCCCAGCAACACCATCTCCTGGCTATGCTCTAACGACAGCGCCAACTGCACACCGGCTTCACCCGCACCGTAGATCAGCACATTTTTATCGCTACCGCGTTGTAAGATGCCAGCGACAAACCAGCGCACAGATTGCCGGCTGCCACCGATAGTGATGCACAGTACCATCCAATAGATGAACGGCAGTGAGCGGGGCGAAAACAGCGACAAGTCGATAAAATTCGGCAGATAAAACGGCACTAGGGACCAGAGCAGTGCGGCACCGGCATTGGCATAACCGATAGTCAGCATGGCTCGCTGACCGATATAGCGAATGACCGCGCGATACAGCCCCAGCCGGACGAAGATGGGCAGCGCGATCATGGGCGCGACCACAAATAACAGCCATTGATTGCCTGCTGGCTGATACAACTCCCCCAGCCGCAGCGAAAATGCCAACCACAGCGAGAAAATAACCAGCAGGCTATCAGCCAGTCCGACCAATATGGCTTTATGGCCGCGCTGCAGGCCCATCATATAGCGGATCAACACAGACTCCCTGTCCGTAACTTAAAACCTGTCACCAGATACCACGGCTATCTATCACAACTTTCGAGGCGATTTCGCCGACGGGTATGGCTTTAAACTCGCGGTGGTCCACGAGCGCGACCACGGTGTTGGCCCGTTCCAGCCCCTCTTCCAAACCCACCAAAGTCACACCTGACTGCTGCATACTCTCTGGCAACGATTTGATATTGGGTTCAACGACCAATATTTCACCAACCTGGTCAGCAGCTAAGCGTTTGACAATATCCAGGGCCGGGCTTTCGCGTAAATCATCGATATCGGCCTTAAATGCTAACCCCAAACAAAGAATAACAGGTCGCTTGAACTGATCGGCCGCACGATTGACCCGCTGGTAGATATAATCGGGTTTACTGTCATTCACTTCTCGCGCAGTACGGATCAAACGCGCTTCTTCAGGGGCGCTGCTGACAATAAACCACGGATCGACGGCGATACAGTGCCCGCCAACGCCGGGACCGGGGTTCAATACATTAACGCGCGGATGTCGATTGGCCAGTTTAATCAGCTCCCAGACGTTAACCTTTAACCGGTCGCAGATAATGGACAACTCATTGGCAAAGGCAATATTGACGTCACGGAACGCATTTTCGGTTAATTTACTTAACTCGGCCGTGCGTGCGTCGGTAGTGAGGCACTCGCCCCGGACGAAACGCTGGTAGAGCTGTGCCGCGACCTCCGCGCAACGGGAAGTCAAGCCGCCGATAATCCTGTCGTTGGCAACCAGTTCCTGTAACACATATCCCGGCAAGACACGTTCGGGGCAATGCGCTACGCGGATATCGGACTGGGCTCCCGCTTGTTGCGGAAAACTCAGATCGGGACGGAATTCCGCTAGCCATTGTGCCAGCTGTTCGGTGGCCCCCACCGGAGAAGTTGACTCCAGGATTACCAGATTACCCGCTTCAAGCACAGGCGCCAATGCCTTGGCAGCGGCGCGAATATAAGACAGATCCGGCTGATGCTGGGCTTTAAACGGCGTTGGTACGGCAATCATAAAAGCGTCTGCCGCTTCCGCCTTCAGGGTAGCACGCAGCTTCCCCATGGTCACGACGCTCTTAACCACAATATCAAGATCGGGCTCGACAATA
>JBFGYY010000356.1:0-3957 GCA_041587095.1 Motiliproteus sp.
CGGCGCCTGCAGCGATACCTGACCCAGCCTTTCTGGGTTACGGCCGTGCATAGCGGTATCGACGGGGCGTCGGTGCCGTTGGCGCAAACCCTCGATGATTGCGATGGATTCCTCACCGGACGATTTGACGATTACAGCGAGCAGCAGTGTTATATGCGCGGGTCGATGCAGGGGGGACCGCTGGGCAAGGGAGCGGGAAAAGGCAGGGTCAAACCTGGGGGCGAACCTGGGGAGAAGGTCACATGACGCGCGCAAGTTTTACCCTGACCCTGTTCGAGGCGGCCGGCTCGCGGCGTATCGACGGGGTGCGTGCCTTTATTGGTGAGGATCACAGTGGCAGCTTCGGGATCTTAGCCGGCCACACCCGACTCATTACCGTGCTGACTCTGGGCTTGGCGCGATATCAGAGCAGCGACGGGCGCTGGCATTATCTGGCCATGCTGGGAGGCGTACTGCGTTTTGACCACGATGAGCTGTCTATTGCCACGCGCCACAGCCTGCAGGATGACGACTTTCAGCGCTTGTCTGCACGACTTGCCGACGAACTGCGTGCCGAAGAGCTGGCGCTGGCCGCTACCCGCAGCAGTATGAAACACATGGAACAGGGGCTGTTGCAGCGCTTGATGCGCAATGCCGAGGGAGGCTGGGAATCATGAGTGAGGATTCGCGCCAGGGGCTGAAAAAACGCCTGGATCAGCAGAGCGAAAGACTCAAACGGGCGCAGCGTGAACAAGACTCCTTACTGGGTCAGACGGTATACCTGGGCACCATTGGCCTGCTGTTTGTGATGCCTATTGTCGCCGGTGGTTATCTGGGCAGCTGGCTGGACGATATGGCCTCGGGTTATTCGTCACGCTGGACCACCAGTTTGCTGTTTGCCGGCGTCATGTTGGGGGCGTTTAACGTCTATTTGTTTATCCGGGAGCGAACATGAGCGCCGAAGGTATTCACATTGACACGCTGTTGCAGCTGGGGCCGATCGGCATTACCGGCACCGTCGTGACCTCGTTTGGTATTACGGCGCTGCTGGGGGGGCTGGCCTGGTTGTCATCGCGCCATCTATCAGAGCAACCCGGTCGGATACAGGTGTTGTGCGAAGGCATTGTCGAGGCGATTCGCGACGGGGTCGCGGGGGTTGCGGGGCCAAATACCCGCATTATCATGCCGTTTATCGGCACCCTGTGGGTGTTCATCATCGTCGCTAATCTGGCCGGTCTGGTGCCGGGTCTTGACTCGCCGACCCGGGACTTGTCGGCGACCTCGGCGCTGGCGCTGCTGGTCTTTTTATCGGTGCACTGGTTTGGCATCCGTACCCAGGGGCTGCGCCAGCACCTGCGCCACTATCTGAGCCCGACACCTATTCTGCTGCCGTTCCATATTATTAGTGAGTTGACCCGAACCATCGCTCTGGCGGTGCGCCTGTTCGGCAACATGATGAGTCTGGAGATGGCTGCGCTGCTGATATTAATGGTGGCGGGCTTGCTCGCTCCGGTACCGATACTGATGCTGCACATTATCGAAGCGCTGGTGCAGGCGTATATCTTCGGCATGCTGGCGCTGATCTACATTGCCGGCGCGATACAGAGCCAGCAGGAACTCAATGATGATGACGATGCGGTGTGATCGGTGGCGATGCCTGTCACGGTGCAGCCGAGCAAGAGGTTGATGCGTAAACGGATAAAGACGAGGAGAGGATAATGACAGATATAGGCTGGTTGGTAGTGTTCTCCACGGTCGTGGCCGTGCTGGGCATTGCGGTGGGGGTATTGCTGCCGGCGCTGGCCATGGGCCGGGCCATTTCCAGTGCGCTGGAGGCGCTGGCGCGGCAGCCCGAGGCCGAGAAATCGATTATGCGGACGCTGTTTATCGGCCTGGCCATGATCGAGTCGTTAGCGATCTATGTACTGGTGGTGGTGCTGATTGTGCTGTTTCGGAACCCGCTGCTGGAGTTTCTGCTGGATCAGACAGCGAGGTAACCCACGGTGACCTTTGACGGAACCACGTTTGTCCTGGAAATTATTAACTTTGTCATCCTGGTCTGGTTGCTGAAGCGCTTTTTCTATCAGCCGTTGCTGGGTGGGCTGGACCGGCGTCGGGAGGCTGTAGAGGCGCAGCGGCTTGAAGCCGAGCAGCTGAACAGCCAGGCGAATGCCCTGAAGGCGCAATACGATAAGCGACTGGAAGCCTGGGAGCAGGAATGCACCAGCCTGCGCAGCGCCTTGCACGAGCGTATTGAACTCGAACGCAGTCAGTTATTGGCGCAGGCGCATAGCGCCGCATTGGCCGAAAGCGAGAAGGTGCAGGCGGCGGCGCACCAACGGCTCGAGGAGCGCGCCCGCGCCCAGGAAGTACAGGCGCTGCAGCAGGGGGCGGGTTTTGCCGCGCGCCTGTTGCAACGACTGGCCGATCCGCATCTGGAGGCGCGCATTATCGCGTTGTTTATCGATGAATGGCCAAGCCTGCTGGCGGGCGCCATGCCCCCCAGCCTACCCGCACAGTCGTCAGGGCAGAGCGCGCTGTTGGCGCAGCATATTGAACAGGGACTGATTGAAACCGTTACGGTAACGTCGGCTTTTACTCTGGATACAACGCAACGGACACAATTGAGCGCATTGCTACCCGGGCACGCAAAGATCGTTTTCGGCACCGATCCGGCACTGGTTGCCGGTGTGCGCGTTGCGCTGGGCAGCTGGGTGTTGCAAGCGAGCATCGCCGATGAGCTGCAGTTGTTTAGTGCTGGCAATGCGTTAACTGGAGAGCAAAATGAACCGGCCTGAAGGGATCGACGGGCCTTTGCAGCGCCAGCGCAGCTGGCTGGACAACTACCGTTTTAATGCCCGCGTACGCGAACAGGGGCGTGTAGCGGCGGTTGGCGACGGGGTTATCTGGGTATCGGGCCTGCCTTCGGCGGCCATGGATGAGCTGCTGGTGCTGGAAGATGGCAGTCAGGCGCTGGTGCTGGATATTGGCGCCGAGCTGATCGGTGCCATCTTATTGTACGAAAGCCCGCTGTTGTCGGCCGGCACCCCTGTCTGCCGGGCCGGGCATGAGCTGATGATCGCGGCCGGTGACCCGTTGCTGGGCCGGGTGGTTGATCCGCTCGGTCGCGCATTGGACAATCACCCCCCGCCCACGACGTTGCACATGCAGCGGCTGAACCAGACTGCACCGCCCATTGTGGCGCGGGGATGGGTAAACCGGCCGCTGTATACCGGCATCAAGCTGATCGATGCGCTGATCCCGATTGGTAAAGGCCAGCGCCAGTTGCTGATCGGCGATGAGGGGCTGGGGCGCAGCGCCCTGGCGATCGACGCGGTTATCAATCAGCGCGATAGCGGCGTGCGCTGTGTGTATGTGCTGATCGGGCAGAACCGCTCGACGGTGGTCAATACACTGCGTCTGCTGCAAGACAGCGGTGCGATGGCGCACACCGTGGTGGTGGTAGCCGAAGCCAGCGCTCTGCCGGGCCTGCAATACCTGGGGCCCCTGGCCGGATGCGCGCTGGCTGAAGCCTGGATGGCGCAGGGGCACGACACGCTGGTGATCTACGATGATCTGACCACCCACGCCCGAATCTATCGTGAGTTGTCGTTGCTGTTGCGCCGCCCGCCCGGGCGTGAGGCCTATCCGGGCGATATTTTCTCGGTTCACGCACGCCTGCTGGAGCGTTCGACAGCGCTGGATGTCTCGCAAGGGGGGGGATCGATGACGGCACTGCCGATCGTCGAAACCCAGCAGGGTGAGATAGCGACCTATATTCCGACCAATCTGATCTCGATCACCGACGGACAGGTCTATCTGGACAGAACCTTATTCAATGGCGGATTCCGGCCGGCCATCGACGTGGCCCGCTCGGTATCGCGGATCGGCGGACAGGCGCAGCATCCGCGCATCAAGGAGGAAGCGGGGCGGATGAAGCTCGACTACCTGCAGTTTCTGGAACTGGAAGTGTTTACC
>JBFGYY010000357.1:0-3945 GCA_041587095.1 Motiliproteus sp.
GAGCCCGCCGGACTGCTCTGCCGCCTGACAAAAGGCCCCCAGTTCATCTTTACACCATTGTGAATCGAGGTAGCGCGGTGATACCACCGAAACTAGCAGAGCTGTGTGCGGGAACTGCTCGAGAATCTCTTTGGCGAAAACATCGTTGCCGGACAGTTTCTTATCCCGCCAGATACGCGCCTCGCCGCCCATGCGCATGCTGAGCAGGGCTTCGAGGGTTCTGTGAAAACGGGTAACCCACCCTTCCTGCTCAGGGTTGAGCGGCTTGTTATCGAGATGGGCGTAGCTGATGAACAGATCTTTATCGAAATTCATCGTCCCTGCCTTTTCGAGGTGTCTGGGTAGCAACAGTATAGACTGCAGCACGCGCGCTGCCTGATGGTGCCGGGCGGGAGCCGGCATTCTCTGCTGTATTGCCAGGTGTCACCGGGCGAATTTCGGCAGCAGTTTTGTTTTGACTTTGCTTCTATTTGAACTATTGCTTAAGCCTATCGATAACGCTTACGCGTGTGGATCGCCCGTGACGCTTTACTCAGCCTGGCATTGAAACCGGGTTGGCATTGTATTCAGGGCGAGGTATGAACTCGTCGTGTCGGCAGGACAAGACGGCATCTGTAATGAGCGCTGCAGCAGAAGCAGACGTTCGCGTCGTTACTTGCTTGATGGCGCATGACTGGCCATGCGCGGTAGCCTGCAAAGGGAGACCCGTCATGGCTAAAATCTGTTCGTTCGCGTCCTGGAATGTCGAGCACTTTCACGGTCGGCCAGATCGTGTGCGCAGGATTGCAGAACTGTTAAGCGTCAAGGACCCGGACATTTTCGCGATCTATGAAGTATCGGGACGCCAGGTGTATCGTGACTTTACCCAGTTGATGCCGTCGCATGGGTTCACATTGACTGAAAACACGCAGATGAGAAACATGGAAATACTGATCGGCGTACGCCGTTCAATCCCCTCTTTTATCTCGCAACGCGAAGAGTTCAAGGCCAAAGTGCCGAGCCTGCGTCCCGGCGTTTTGGCGACCCTGCAGATCAACAGCGAAGAGTATCCGTTTCTTTTTTTACACACCAAGTCGTTTGCACGCCCCAGAGACTGGGGTTTAAGGGATGATATGTTTCGGCATGTGGCTCGCCTCAAGCGCCGGCTGGATAAACAGAGTAGCACCCGCGAGCGTGCGAATCTGATCTGTCTTGGTGATCTCAATACGATGGGCCTGAACGCGCCCTATAACGATGTCAGCGACTTGAGTGCCGAGCAGGAGCTGGCGTTTGTTTCAAAGCGTATGCAGTCGGTGAAAATGCATCGGTTGAGCAAAAATTATGAGAACTCCTGGTGGAACGGTAAGGATACCTACGATCCCGCCGGCCTTGATCAGGTATTTGCAGACGATCAATTACATTTTAAGATGTTCGACGGCAAGGAAATTGAAGTGGTTGGCTGGCCAGAAGAGCGTACCAAAACCAAGCAACGGCGCTGGATCGATGCTTACTCCGATCATGCGCTGATCTATGGCGAGTTGCATAGCTGATTTAGGTGTCACCGGAGGATCGCTCTTGAGTTCAGACAGTTATGGGGTAACGGGCCAGCCACAAGGGTTAATGGCTTGAGTGTTCGCGAACCGGTGCCCGACGACTTTATCGCCGCCGTGGAGCAAGCCCGGTTGGCGCGTGAGAGCGGCGATCTGGCTATGCTCGCCGCCGAAGCGCAGTTCTTTCCCTGGGCCCGAGCAGGGTTGCGAGTGACCGGCCGGGCGCAGTCTTGTTTGATTCATGCGCCGCGCTCACTCTCCCAATTTGATTCAGTCGGTCAGGTCTTGCTGTTTACCGGTCATATGATCGACCGGTCAGACCGTGCAGCGCCGCGTTTTCCTGCGGCGCAGGAACAGGCAGCGAAAACAGCGATCAGGGTGGCGGTGCTCGATGCGATAAAAGCGGGGCGGGCAGGGACCATCGGCCTGTCCGGTGGCGCCTGTGGCGGCGATATCCTGTTTCATGAAGTCTGCGCCGAACTGGGAATAGCCAGTCAATTGTTTCTGGCGCTGCCCAGAGATAAGTTCGTACAGACTTCGGTGCAGCACGGGGGGGAGGCATGGGTCGCGCGGTTCGATACCCTGTACGCGACGTTGCCATCACGGGTCTTGGCCGAGAGTGCCACGTTACCACACTGGCTGCGCAGCAAAGCCGGTTACGGTATCTGGGTTCGCAACAACCTCTGGACCCTGCAAAATGCTCTGGCGTACGGCGCCGAAAAACTCACACTCATCGCACTCTGGGACGGCGAGACAAGCGATGAATTCGGCGGTACCGAAGATATGATCGGGCAGGCCCGCGCCTGCGGTGCCCGTATCGTGCATCTGAATACCCGTGAACTGTTCCATCTACGCGGGGCGCCAGCCGATCGATCCGCCTGAGCTATCATCACCTCTGCGTGTCATCCGCGCTGTTATTAGTCGGATGACACAGTGAAAAAGCCATAAGTTATAAGCCAAAAGCCAAAAGCCAAAAGTCTCGGGCTTCAGGCCCTCGCATGCGTTTCGATCTGCGCCGCGAATTGCGTATCAGGCTTACTGGTCCAGAAAGGCCTTCAGGTGGTTGGAAAACTCCGGTGTACGCAGATAGCCATACGATTTGTGATGGTTATGCTTGTCGGGTTTGCCGGGCTCGACGTAATCGTTGGCGACCAGGTCATCAACCACCTGTACGCCGTTGGCGTTTTTGTCATAATCGTTACGCAAATGCACATCCATGGCCACCGGGTCTTTCTTGTCGGCAAAGTTTAACCAGCTTTTGCCAATGATCGAGGGCGTTCGTACCTGTGCGCCGCCGTTACGTTCCTTGATGATCTTGCCGCGTACGTGCGGCAGCCCCAGCGGAGAGCCGATGGTAACCAGGTGCGATACACGGATATCCGGGTCACTCTGGCCCAAATCACGCAGGGCGTCGTAACCGATAATAGAGCCCATCGAGTGGGCGACTACCATAATCTGCTGGTTTTTCTCTTCACGAATAGCTGTTTTTAACTCGCTCTTCAGGACGTTGCGCGCCAGTTCCATGCTGCCTGCACGGTTAAGTATTTTACGATCGTTGTCGTAATAAAAGGCCAGATCTTTAAGCAGTTTATCCAGCAGCCAGTCGGTGAGCGCATTCATCCCGAAATGCTCTTTTAACGCATCGGCACCGTCGCCAAACAGTCCCAGAGCTCCGGATCTCAGCTTATCGGCCAGAGATTCTTTATAGGAGCGCAGGGCGCCGGGAGCGGCAGGGGTATAGGGTTCGTCGTTATAAAGTTTGTCGAAGGAAAAGTTGCTGTCCTGGTGTACGGGGTACTTGTAGAGCAGGTCGGCCCAGTAAACCAGGCGGAAATTGAAGTTGGGATTATCGACAGCGCAGTTGACCTTTAACCCTTCGTGTATCGAGTCTTTCCACCATTGCTCGAGAAGCGGTTTCTCGGGTTTGTTGGCCAGACCATGAATACCAATTATCGTTTTAGTCATCGGTTTGCTCCTTGTTCCGATACAAGACCCGACTACCTCCTCTCATGCAGGATCTCGTTCAACAGGTTTATCGCTCTTAGACGATTGCTCTTTGGCGGTTGTTCTTTGACTACAGCTTTTGACTACAGTCTTAGACAACAGCCCTTAGACAACAGCCCTTAGACTATAGCTGCTTGCCGTCGGGCTGTACGGCAAACCGATGTAATTCACCTGGCCGTGCAGGGAGGAATCTCCGGCGTGTGGGGCACGCACAGCTGAAGATAATCGACTAGGCTTGGTTAGATAAGTCATTCGGGCACGCCGGTGCGGGTTAGCTACCGTTATCGGTCGTCAGTTTTTGACCATCAGATTTTGTCGGTCGGTTCGGATTGATCCGCTGTTGTTGATCAATAGTTGCTGATCAAAACCTGAGAATCACAAGCCCGGATGGAACGAATGTATGACCCTATAC
>JBFGYY010000358.1:0-3943 GCA_041587095.1 Motiliproteus sp.
CTACCTGCGTGAACTCGGCGACTGGCGAAATCACAGGCAGCCGCTCAACCGAGTCAGCGAAGCCACTGCGCTGGACCTGCCGCAAGCCGATGACTGGCAGACTTTCATCGACAAACCCGGGCTGATCGTAGCCGGCGCGCTGTCCGACCAGACCAGCGCCCAGGCCGTCTTAACCTTAGGAGCAAAACTCGGTTGGCCGGTACTGGCGGATATTCAGTCACAGCTCAAGTTTGCGCCCGGGGTCATCGGTCTGACCGATCTGCTGCTGTGCGACGATGCTGCCCGCGAGCTGCTGGGACAGCATGACCATCTGCTACAGTTCGGCGGCCGCCTGGTCTCCAAACGCCTGCAGGCCTTTATCGATTCACAGCCCTGGTCCGCGTTCTGGGTCGTGCATCCGGGCGATCACCCGTTGGCACCGGGCCGCAACAGCAGCCGGTTTTTTCCGGCACCGGTTGCGGCCTGGTGCCAGGCGTTAGCACAAAATTTATCCGTGCAGCGCGACCTTCCTCCGCCAACCGCTGTCCATTCAGAACCGGAAACGCCGGCGCAGCCGAACAAGCAGCAACCGCTAAGCAACCTTCAGCAACAGTACATGCTAAGCCAGCTCAACAGCGGCAGGCGCCGACAGTTAGTCAACCATTTCGAAAACAGCGCTTCGCTCTCCGAACCGGCAGTCGCCTATCAACTGCTGAAATCGGCCCCAGCCGAAAGTCTTGTCTTCGCCGGTAACAGCCTGAGCATCCGCTTACTGGATATGGTCGGGGGAAATCGACAAACCTCCCTGCGCCTGTTTGCCAACCGGGGGACCAGCGGCATCGATGGTCTGGTGGCAACGGCGGCGGGTTGCGCCCGTCTGGACGCGACGCCCTGCACCTTGCTGCTGGGTGATACCTCGTTGTTATACGATCTGAACTCACTGGCGCTGCTGCGCGACCTGCCGGGGCCGCTGGCGGTCGTCGTTTTAAATAATGATGGCGGCGGTATATTTCATATGCTCCCGGTCCCAAGCGAAAAACTGCTGCAAGAACACTATCAGCGCCCGCACGGCTACCACTTTGCGGATGCCTGCCGTATGTTCAACATTGCCTACAGCCGGCCGGACTCGATACAAGCTTTCGCCGCCATCTATGAACAGACACTGGCTGAGCAACAAACACGCCTGATTGAAGTCGTGGTCGATGCCAAACAAACTGCACTGGCCATCAGGCAACTGACTCGAAATACCGGCGAATCAAACGGAACCGGGACGGATTGCGCGACCAACACGCCGAATATGGAGATTGCTGAGTTAACACCCCCGGCCCCAGGCGGTACGCCTAACCACCCCTTAGCAGAGAACAATCGATGAAATATGGATTATCGGAACAGGAACTAAGCGCCCCGATCGACTGGCAGGACCTCTCGGCGGGCTACGAAGATATTCTGTTCCACAAGGCCGAAGGGATCGCCAAGATCACCATTAACCGTCCCGAAGTACACAACGCCTTCCGGCCCAAGACGGTCCAGGAGATGATGCGGGCACTGGATAACGCGCGCTATGACAATGCCGTGGGAAGCATCATTCTAACCGGCGCAGGCGAGAAGGCGTTCTGTTCCGGTGGTGACCAGTCGATCCGTGGTGAATGCGGTTACCAGGACAACGAGGGTAACGAGCATCTGAACGTACTGGATTTTCAGCGCCAGATCCGCACCTGTCCGAAGCCCGTCGTCGCCATGGTGGCCGGTTACGCCATCGGCGGGGGGCATGTCCTGCACCTGATCTGCGACCTGACCATTGCCGCCGAGAACGCCCGCTTTGGGCAGACAGGCCCGGGGGTCGGCTCCTTCGACGGCGGCTTCGGTTCCAGCTATCTGGCCCGTATCGTCGGCCAGAAAAAGGCGCGTGAAATCTGGTTCCTGTGCCGTCAGTACGATGCCAGCCAGGCGCTGGAGATGGGGCTGATCAACACCGTTGTAGCGCTGGATCAGCTGGAAGCTGAATCCGTGCGCTGGTGCCGCGAGATGATGCAAAACTCTCCTATGGCTCTGCGCTGCCTGAAATCTGCGCTGAACGCCGATTGCGATGGTCAGGCGGGTTTGCAGGAGCTGGCCGGTAACGCCACGCTGATGTTCTATATGTCCGATGAAGCGCAGGAGGGGCGCAACGCGTTTATGGAGAAGCGCCGCCCTGACTTCACGCGCTTTAAACGCAACCCCTGATGTCACTCACCCCGTCGGACAGAGCCCGTTCTGCATGACCGGACATGACTCAACCTCGCGCCGTGCGCGAATTTATGCATACCGGGTAGCCCTGCGCACGCCGCTGCGCCTTCCCGGCGCAACCCTCGCCGAGCGTCGTGGCTTTGTGCTTCAGCTACAGGACACAGAGGGACGCACGGGTTTGGGAGAGGCGGCGCCCCTGCCGGGTTTCAGCCCTGAAAGCCTGAGTCGATGCCAGGCGGTTCTGATCGACCGGGCCAGCCGTTGGCTGGCTGCTCAGCCGGATGCGGGCGAGCACGCGGCGAATATCAGCGCGACAAGCGATCCTCCCGAGCCGAACGACAGCCCCAGCGCCGATTTCGCCTTCGATTGCGCCCGGCTGGAACTGGATAGCGGGCCTCTGTACGACGCGATTCAGTCCGATTACCCGCTGCTGAGCGGCGATCCGCAGATACTGCTGCAACGCTGGCGACACTGGCCCGGACCCCGCCCGATCACCGTGAAGCTAAAAGTTGGCCGGCAGGCACCGGAAGCGGAAGCAGCTCTGAGTCGCGATCTGTTACAGATCACACCGGGGCTTAAGCTACGCCTGGACGCCAACCGTGCCTGGAACCACGAGCAGGCGGCTACTTTTCTCAATGCAGTGCCGACCGCTGCGATCGAATACCTTGAAGAGCCATGCCAAACACCCGCCGCGTCCCTGGCTCTCGCCGAGCACTTCGCTATCCCGCTGGCATTGGATGAGAGCCTGCGCGAGCCAGACTTTGAGCTACCCGACAGTCCGCAGCTGCACGCGCTGATTTTAAAGCCCGGCCTGCAGGGCTCTCTGCACACCTTGACGACCTTGATCGACAAGGCCCGGGCTCGCGGCCTGCGCACCATCCTCAGCAGTGGTTATGAAACCAGTCTTGGCAGCGGCCAGATAGCGGCTCTGGCGCGGCAACTAACCCCCGCAGAGCCGCCCGGCCTCGATACCCAGCACGCATTCAGCGCCGACCTGCTGCGCCGCAGCGACAGTGCCGGCGGCAAGCCCTTGCTGGGATTCAAGGATATGCAATGTGTGTGGCGGGGTTGAGTGGCCATGTGCGGCAGGCGGCAGGCGGCCAAAAAATCTATGGAGTTACCAATGACCGAGCAGGGACTGGAGTGCCCCCTCACCAGCGCGACCCGCATCGCGCCGCATGACATCGCCCTGGACGACGCGGGCAAAACGTACAGTTATCGCCAGCTGGACAAACAGGTCATGCAACTCTGCGGCTGGTTGCAAGAGAAGGGGGTGCAGGAGCGTCAGCACCTGCTGGTGATCAGCGAGGATAAGGCGCAATTGATCCGCCTGCTGCTGGCCTGCCTGCGCCTTGGTTGCCTGTTTATTCCGGTCAATCCGCGCTTACCACTGCAACGACTTCAGCACTTGATCGAACAGAGCGATGCCCGCTGGCTGATCAATGATACGGACCTCGTCCTGCCTGTTCAGCAGGCCACAGTGCTACAGAGTCCCGGATGGGAGAGTCTGGAGCAGCAGACCGCGCAACGATCAGACGCAGGTAACGGCAACAACGCGCCCCTGCGTTGCCCTATGGACGCCGATCGCCCCCTGACCGGCGTATTCACGTCGGGGACCTCCGGTAACCCCAAGTTGGCGCTGCACAGTTTTCGCAATCACCACTTCAGCGCACTCGGCAGCCGCTCATTGATCCCCCTGGAGCCGGGCGATGCCTGGGCCGTAACCTTGCCGCTTTAC
>JBFGYY010000359.1:0-3933 GCA_041587095.1 Motiliproteus sp.
CAAAGGCTACGTCCAGTGTGGCGTAACCACCGGTCTTCCCGGGTTTTCAAACCCAGATGCAAAAGGCAAGTGGGAAGGTATCGACGTCGATGTCTGTCGCGCAGTCGCTGCAGCCACATTGGGCGATGCTTCCAAAGTTAAATATATCCCCCTCACCGCTAAGGAGCGATTTACTGCGCTGCAGTCCGGTGAAATTGACATTCTGTCACGTAATACCACCTGGACTCAGACGCGCGACACGCAACTCGGTCTCAATTTCGCCGGCGTGAACTACTATGACGGCCAGGGCTTCATGGTTTCCAAATCTCTGGGAGTCAAAAGCGCACGCGAACTCGACGGGGCTGCCGTGTGCATCCAGTCGGGTACGACGACCGAACTCAACCTGTCAGACTACTTCCGTCAGCATAAGATGACCTACTCTCCGGTTGTCTTTGATACGTCTGACCAAACCGTTAAAGGCTTCGAAGCAGGCCGTTGCGACATGCTGACATCTGACCAGTCACAACTGTACGCGCTACGAATCAAACTTGCGGACCCCTCCAGCGCGATGGTCTTGCCCGAAGTTATCTCCAAAGAACCTCTGGGCCCTGTGGTACGCCAGGGTGACGATCTTTGGTTCAACGTCGTTCGCTGGTCTCTGAACGCATTGCTCAATGCAGAAGAGCTGGGTATCACTTCCGCTAACGTGGATGAAATGAAGAAAAGCAGCAACCCTAACGTGCGCCGCGTTCTGGGTCTCGAAGGACCAAAAGGTCAAGGGCTTGAGCTGAACGATGACTGGGCTTACCAGATCGTGAAGCAAGTCGGCAACTACGGTGAAGTTTTTGACCGTAACGTCGGTGCAGGCTCTCCGCTACAAATTTCACGCGGTGTTAATGCGCTGTGGAATAAGGGCGGCTTTATGTACGCACCTCCAATGCGTTAATTCGCATGCAGAGAGCGAAAGGAGTCCCCTTTCGCTCTCTGATCTCGACTACACTCAAGGAACCGCCGGATCCAAAACCGATCAACGCGATAACAATCGTGTCGATTGGGGAAGTCGGCTGGCTCTCTGTACTTGATTCTTTCTTCAGGAGTTTCTTCCATGCCAACTGAAGCGAAGCAAGGCGTGGCGCCCTCCTCGAAACCCAAATTCTGGAACGACCCGGAAAAGCGTAACATGCTCTTTCAGGTCCTGATGATTATCGTCGTCGTGGGTTTCATCGGCTATCTCGTCAATAATGCGCTCGTCAATCTTGAAAAACGCGGTATCACTACCGGTTTTGCCTTTTTAAGCCAAACGGCTGGTTTCGACATTCTGATGTCGTTAATTCCGTTTGATGCGACCTACAGTTTCGGGCACACCTTTATCGTCGGGCTGCTCAACACACTGCTGGTTTCTGCGCTGGGCATCATCCTGGCCACCATCATCGGCTTCATCATGGGTGTGGCGCGGCTATCAAAAAACTGGCTTATCGCCAAAGTCGCGACAGCCTATGTCGAAATATTTCGCAACATTCCTCTGCTATTGCAGATATTTTTCTGGTACTTCGCGGTTCTGCGCACTTTACCGGCGCCACGCCAAAGTCTGGAGTTCGGGGGGGCTTTTCTTAACGTGCGCGGGCTCTATCTGCCTTCGCCGGTGTTTGAATCCGGTTTTATTGCCGTGATCATCGCCCTGGCTGCGGCGATTGTGGCCTGCTTTTTTCTGGCGCGTTGGAACCACAAGCGCCAGGAAGAGACCGGTCAATACTTCCCGGTGTTCCTGACCTCGCTGGGTATCATTTTCGTCGTTCCGTTACTGACCTATTTCCTGGCCGGTTCACCGATGAGCTGGGACACCCCGGAATTAAAAGGTTTTAATTTCCGCGGCGGTACCACCATCGTTCCTGAACTGATGGCACTGCTGGTGGCCCTGAGCATCTATACCGGAACCTTTATCGCTGAAATCGTCCGCTCCGGCATCCTGGCCGTCAGTCACGGTCAAACCGAAGCGTCCAGCGCTCTGGGCATCAGTCGCGGCAAGACGCTGAGATTAGTCGTTATACCTCAGGCTATGCGGGTCATCATACCGCCGCTGACCAGCCAATACCTGAACCTGATCAAAAACTCCTCACTGGCCACGGCCATCGGCTATCCCGACCTTGTGTCGCTGTTTATGGGAACCACCCTGAATCAGACCGGACAGGCGATTGAGATCATCTTCATGACAATGGCTGTTTATCTGACCATAAACCTGCTGGTTTCGATGTTTATGAATATATACAACAAGCGTATGGCGCTGGTGGAGCGATAATATGATTGTTAATGACGCAAAACTGCCCGACCTGCCGGCACCGGCCAGTACGGTGGGTGTAATTGGCTGGCTACGTACAAACTTGTTCTCAACACCCTTTTATTCGGTATTGACGCTGTTCGTCGCCTACATCCTGTTTTACACGCTGGTCCCTGCTATCCAGTGGGCATTTATAGATGCCGACTGGGTCGGTACAACGCGCGAAAGCTGCACCAGCGGTGGCGCCTGCTGGGTTTTTATCAATGTACGGCTGGACCAATTTTTCTACGGGTTCTACCCGGAAAGTGAGTATTGGCGTATCAATACGTTATTTCTGATTTTTGGCGTATTGGTTGCCGCATTGATTTACGAAGGCACACCGAAGAAAAGCTGGATCGCAGCCTTTACGCTGTTAATTTTCCCCGTTATTGCCTTCTATATGCTGTTCGGTGGACGCTTCGGTCTTGAAGTGGTCGAAACCCATAAGTGGGGCGGTCTGACGCTGACCCTGGTTCTGGCTGTGGTTGGTATCGTGGCATCATTGCCTTTTGGCATACTGCTCGCCTTGGGCCGACGCTCGGAAATGCCGGTGGTGAAGAGCTTCTGTACGGTCTTTATCGAAGTCTGGCGTGGTGTTCCGCTGATCACGGTGCTGTTTATGGCCTCGGTCATGCTGCCGCTGTTCGTTCCTGAGGAGGTCGACTTCGACAAGCTCCTGCGGGCGCTAATCGGTATCACGCTGTTCCAGTCCGCCTATATGGCCGAGGTTATTCGAGGTGGATTGCAGGCCATACCCAAAGGCCAGTACGAAGCCGCCATGGCACTGGGACTCAGTTACTGGCGCTCAATGCTGCTGATCATTCTGCCCCAGGCCTTGAAGATCATGATCCCCGGTATTGTTAACACCTTTATCGCACTCTTCAAAGATACCAGTCTGGTATTGATCATCGGTCTGTTTGACCTGCTGGCAATCGTACAGTCCGCCCTGGCAGACCCGAAGTGGCTGGGTTATTCCATCGAAGGCTACGTGTTTGTCGCCTTTATGTTCTGGGTATTCTGTTTCAGCATGTCACGCTACAGCCAATACCTTGAGAAGAAGCTGCATACTGGCCATGGTGCTCGCTAAGCCCTGCCGATAATGAATTCAGGAGTACAACATGTCTGAACAGACTAATAGCAACATGCAGGTTTCCAACGAGACCATGATTGAGCTGATCGATGTCAACAAATGGTATGGCGATTTCCACGTATTAAAAGACATCAACCTGACGGTTAAAAAAGGCGAACGTATCGTCATATGCGGCCCTTCCGGCTCCGGTAAATCGACCATGATTCGCTGCCTGAACCGCTTGGAAGAGCATCAGGCCGGCCAGATTATGGTGTCGGGCATTGAACTGAATAACGATTTGAAAAACATCGAGACCATCCGCCGAGAAGTCGGTATGGTGTTTCAGCACTTCAACCTGTTTCCGCACCTGACCGTCCTGGAAAACTGCTGCCTGGCACCCATCTGGGTGCGCAAAACGCCCCGTAAGGAAGCCGAAGCCACCGCTATGGAATACCTTGAGCGGGTAAAGATTCCCGATCAGGCGCACAAATTCCCAGGCCAGCTTTCAGGCGGGCAACAGCAGCGAGTGGCCATTGCCCGCAGCCTGTGCATGAACCCGGAGGTGATGCTG
>JBFGYY010000360.1:0-3931 GCA_041587095.1 Motiliproteus sp.
CTGAGTTAATCCAGAAAATATCACCTGACGTACGCCGCATTAGTGCAGAAGCGGCATTTGCCGAGTGTGCCGGTTGTAATGGTGGCGTTGTGATCGATGTCAGGCAGCCCGAAGAGGTCCAGCAGAGTCCGGTGGCGGGTTCGCTCAATATCCCACGTGGTGTGCTTGAAATGCAGATGAGCGCCCGCTATCCCGATGTGCAGACGCCGATCTATATCCATTGTGCAACCGGCGCGCGGGCGACGCTTTCTGCCGAGCAGTTGCAGCGTATCGGCTATGAGAATGTGACGGTTATCGGCTGCGCCATCGATGCGATTCAGGGTGCCAGAGGGGTTGCCTGATGAATTCGCCGCTGCATATCGACTATTACAGTGACATTTTGTGCGTCTGGGCATGGATTGCTCAGCGCCGCGTAGACGAATTACAGGCTCAGTGGGGTCAAAGGGTCGCAATCCGACACCGCTTTGTCGATGTTTTCGGTGATAGCCACGGCCGTATTGAGCGCCAGTGGTCGGATCGGGGAGGCATGGACGGTTTCGCTGCTCATGTCGGGCACGCGGTCGAGCCGTACGAGACCGCGCCGGTCCATGCTGACTTGTGGCGCAAGGTTCGCCCTGTCAGTTCGGCGCCCGCGCACCTGGTGCTGAAAGCGGTTACGCTGCTGTCCGGGGATAAATCGGCTGAACGCCTGGGTGTGGCGATGCGTGAAGCGTTGTTTCGTGATGGTCGGGATATCTCGCAGCACCAGGAGCTGATGGCTATCGTTTCCGAGCAGGGTGGTGAGCCAGAAAATATCCAACTGTTACTTGATGATGGCCGGGCTATGGCTGCTCTGATGGATGATTATCAAACCAGCAAACAACTTAATTTACAGGGCAGCCCTTCCTGGATCATGAACGATGGGCGTCAGATTCTCTATGGTAACGTGGGTTATCGCGTATTGAGCGCCAATGTTGAAGAGTTGCTCCGTCATGCGCAGGACGAAGCCAGTTGGTGCTGACGCAGGATGGCAGTTCTGAGGTGTGACCGTACGAGGTCAGCCCATACCGCAGTGGAGCCTGTCCTGGCTCTATTGCGGTATGTAAACTTTACCAGTGATTGCTAGTTTTCTAGTTTAATAGCGAAGTGCTGAGTGCCGTACCAGCGACTTTCCTGTTTGTCGTTCTCGATAAGGTAGGAGTTTTCCCCGAGTGACTTAACCTGGTAGTCGTTCTCCTGGGTAAGCTGATCTTCAAAACCATCATTCTTTACGCATTCGATTATCATATTGGTTGTCTCATCATAGTACTTCTATCTATCGCACCACCTCCTGATTGCTTGAAGGACAGCCTTGATCAACCGGTTAGGCTTGCTGCAAGCAGGTGGCTTTGTGCGTTCTTTCTAGGAACTTAATCTAACTAGGAACCTAATTTAATTAAGAGCTTTGCCTAAGAGTTTTTCCTAGGGGTAAACCCTGATCTGGAGTATACGGATTTCCTGAAGCATGTAAATATGTCTACATTAGCTTTGTTTTAATTGATTTAATTGCACGAGAGCTTGCTGCGGTGCGTGCTTGATATTCAGCAATTGATGATGTGTCGGGCAGGCGAATTAAGGCTGCAAAGCGCCTTGTTGGTGAGGTTAATCAATAACTTTTCGATTTGCCGATAGGGTGGTAGCATCGCTGAGTTGATGAAATATCTACAAACGGAGATAAGATGGATAACGATACTCGTACACGTATTGAAGCGGCGGCGTTCCGTGGGCTGGTCGCTCATCTTCAGTTACGTAATGACGTTCAAAATATCGATTTAATGAATCTGGCTGGTTTTTGCCGGAACTGTTTGTCGAAATGGTACCTCAGCGCCGCGAAGGAGGAGGGACTGGAACTCCCTTACGATGATGCTTTGATGCAGGTCTATGGTATGCCTTATGCCGAATGGAAGGCTCAGAACCAAACCCCGGCTACGGAACAGCAGATGCGTACCTATGAGCTGACCAAACCCTTGCATGCGGATATCAGCGGCCATAAATAGCATCAGTTCAGGTTGCCGTTGTCTTGTTTCGCTGTAGGCAGCCTTTCAAGCTCATCGACTCGCACGACAGGCTCGGTAGTCAGGACACTGTCTGAACAAGGGTTTTCTCCTTAACCTTATTGCGCTGCCTGCGCTTGAACTCGTACATGCGTTGATCGGCGATGGCGATCAGCGCTTCCGGCTCGTCGGCATCTTCAGGGTAAGTCGAAATGCCGATGCTGCAGCCGACAGGCAGTGCGAACTGCCCTAGTGTGAAATGATGCGCAAAGGCTTGTATGACTTTTTCTTCAAGGTGTTCGGCCTGCATCTCATTGCTGATGGATGGCATCAGAATAATAAATTCGTCGCCGTGAATTCTTGAGACCGTATCTTGCTGGCGCAGAATCCCTTCCAGCCGCTGGCTTGCTTGCTGAAGTAACTGATCACCTGCATCGTGCCCCCAGCGGTCATTAATCGACTTAAAATGGTCAAGGTCGAGAAAACCGATCATGACACGGCTTTGGTTGCGTTGTGCGTGCTTGATGGACTGCTCCAGCCGATCCATCAGGAGATTGGTGTTGGGCAGGTGGGTCAGATTGTCATAATTGGCTTGATGATAGAGCGCCAGCCGGTGCGTGTGATCGGCTTGCTGGGTTCGAATCGAACAGCGAATATTGCGAAAAGCGATCAGCGTGATGATCAGGAGTAATGCCGATACTGTGATCAGATGGTTGATATCCAGATTCTCCCAGCCGGGTTGATAATTGACGCTGAGCAGGATTGGGCCAGAGAGGCTGGAGATATTGATCGTGTGGTGGAAAGCCGGGAACAGCATCCCTTCGAGCCCGTGACGGGGGGTATCAACCTCTATTACCGGTTCATGGCTGGCGAATGGCGTGGTAAAGCGGATCGAAAGCGAAATGCCGGGTTGGGTGAGCAGCGCCTTCGGGAGCAGGTCGGCACTACGGACCACCAGCATGGCGACATAACGGGGTTGCTCGGAGCGGTCGTTGCTTTCATTCAGATGCACGGCGCGAAAAACGATAAAGCCCCGGTCGTTTTCCATCAGCTGTAATGGCGCAGACGATACCGGGTGGCCGAGGATCAGTGAACGAGTCAGTGCGTCGCGCAGTTTTAAGGAGCTGTGCAACAGGTCCAGCCCCAGCAGGTTTGTCAGTTCGGGTAACGCAGGCTCAATAAATACAATAGGGTAGTATCGATTATGAGCACCGATCTCTGTTTCCTGCCGATCGCCCGCGTAATCAAAGCCATGAATACGGTAATCAGGGGTCGCTAATAATTGCTGTCGTTCATGCTCGGCTCGTTCAGTGGTCTCGACGCGCTCTGCAATTTCGAACATATACAGTTCGGGGTAATGCTGGCGCAGGGTTGAGGCATATTGTCTGGCTGAATCGAAGTCAGGTGGGGGTGACAGCGTCAGAAACTGCGCAAAGCCCTCGAGTGCGACTTCCTGGGTTTTGGTTGTACGGCTTATCTGCTGATCAATGCGTTCGGCTTGACGGGTAAATTGATGTTCAAGATGGGTGTATTCTGATGCGATGCCGATATACGCACCGACACTGATTAATAGCCCCCAGAACAGATACAGGGGTACCACCTGACGTGACAATATTGGCCGAGAAGAAATGTCCAAATCCATGGAACAACCACTTTCTTAATCCTATGTCGCCATTGTAGTTAGCCTTGCGTGTATTAGCGATACAAGTTTGGTCTTAGTCGTCGGTATCAATAATTGATTAATCGTTTTAAAACGTGATGGCCTGGTTCATGTTGATTCAGAAAATGCAGACCAAATTCGAGCGAGGTGCTTTTAGTTACTCTGTTAGTCGCTTTGTTCAAGCTGGCGCAACAGACTATCGAGTGTGGCGCACAGCCGATCAAGGTCCTGTTCTCCGGATAAGCGGTGATCGCCCTGC
>JBFGYY010000361.1:0-3909 GCA_041587095.1 Motiliproteus sp.
CGGCTCAAATTTCCTACTAGGGTTTCCCCTATATACTTTCGTATAGTGTCGACAGTCTGGGCGTCTTTTTGGGTTGACGAGGCGGTTTCAGGTAGGTATCGTAGGTTTCACTCTAACATTGTCGACAATCTTTATATGAACGCATCTGATTCTGCATTACAAAATGAACAGCCTGCCTCACGTACATTGGCAGACCGGGTTTGCCAGGAGATTGTCACGGCGATTATTAAAGGCAAGATTCCACCCGGACATAAGATCAGTGAGCCTGAACTGGCGAAAACCTATGGCATTAGCCGTGGCCCCTTGCGGGAAGCGATACGCCGGCTTGAGGGTTTACGGCTGGTGGTTCGAATTCCCCATATAGGCGCCCGCGTCGTGTCACTGAGTACGACAGAGCTGCTGGAGATTTACCGGGTTCGTGAGGCAATGGAAGGTATGGCTTGCCGCCTTGCTGCTGAGAATATGACCGATGATGAAATTTCGGGCCTGCGTAAGTTGCTGGATGAGCATGAAAATCACTTGCAGGAAAGTGAAGGGCGCTCTTACTTCCAGAAAGAAGGGGATCTCGACTTTCACTACCGCATTGTACAGGGCAGTAAAAACACGAAGTTAAAAGAATTGCTGGGTGGCGAGTTGTATCACCTGGTACGGATGTACCGCTATCAGTTCAGTCTGTCCAGTTCACGCCCGGTGCGTGCGCTGGTTGAGCACAGAAATATCGTTGATGCTATTGAGCAGCGCGACGGTGAGCTGGCGGAGATGCTCATGCGGCGACACATCAGTGCGTCACGAAAAAACATCGAAAGTAAGCTCAAGCAAAATAATGAAGCCTAATTATAGGGGATGAACCATGGCGAATAATCTTACAGCGGGCGGACGTTTCCGCAAGGCTCTTGCCGAGAACCAGCCACTGCAGATCGTAGGCACGACAAACGCTTATCACGCGATGATGGCCGAGCGTGTTGGTCATCAGGCAATTTACCTGTCCGGTGGTGGGGTAGCCAACCACTCCTACGGCCTGCCGGATCTGGGAATGACGTCGTGCAACGATGTGCTGGAAGATGTTCGCCGAATCAGCAGCGCTGTACAGACGCCATTGCTAGTCGATATCGATACGGGTTGGGGTGGTGCATTTAACATCCAGCGTACCGTTAAAGAGATGATCAAGGCCGGCGCTGCAGCATGTCACATTGAAGATCAGGTTGCCCAGAAGCGTTGTGGTCACCGTCCGAATAAAGAGATCGTTTCACTCGGCGAAATGACGGACCGGGTTAAAGCGGCAGCCGATGGCAAAACCGATGATGATTTTTTCCTGATCGCCCGTACGGATGCCTTTCAGATGGAAGGGCTTGATGCCGCTGTTGAACGCGCACTTGCCTGTATCGAAGCCGGCGCTGACGGCATTTTCGCCGAAGCGGTGCACACCCTGGAAGATTACAAAGCGTTCAGCTCAGCAATTGGTGACGTACCATTACTGGCCAATATCACCGAATTTGGTGCTACCCCTCTGTTTAACAAGCAAGAGCTGGGCGATGTGGGTTGTGCCATGGTTCTGTATCCGCTCAGCGCATTCCGTGCTGCAAACAAAGCCGCGCTGGCCGTATACGAGAACATCCTGCAAAAAGGCGACCAGAAAGATGTCGTGGATCTGATGCAGACGCGTATGGAACTGTACGACTTTCTGAATTACCACGACTTTGAGCAGAAGCTGGATCAGCTTTTCGCCGAAGGTAAAAATAAGTAACGATTAAACGTATCTACAGGCGGGGGTCGAGCAGGGCCTCCGAGCACTAACACGCAAGCTGATAGGAGTTTCACATGGCTGAGAAAAAAATAGGCGGCGCAGGTTTACGCGGACAGTCAGCAGGTAGTACTGCATTGTGCACAGTGGGTAAAACCGGTGCAGGCCTCACTTACCGTGGTTACGATATGGTTGAGCTGGCAGAAAAGGCCAGTTTTGAAGAAGTCGCCTACCTATTGCTGAAAGGTAAACTGCCGAATCAAGCAGAATTAGACGCGTATATTGCAAAGCTGAAGTCGCTGCGCGGATTGCCACAGCCCCTGAAGACCGTGCTGGAGCAGATCCCGGCATCCGCTCACCCGATGGATGTTATGCGTACCGGTTGCTCCATGCTGGGTAACCTGGAAACCGAAATGGATTTTAGCGAGCAGCAGGATAAAGTTGATCGCATGCTGGCTGTGTTCCCGTCCATCATCAACTACTGGTACCGCTTCAGTCACGACGGCGTGCGTATCGAAACTGAGACCGATGACGATTCAATCGGCGGTCATTTCCTGCACTTGCTGAAAGGCGAAAAGCCCAACGCACTGCACGCCAAAGTTATGAATATCTCTCTGATTCTGTATGCCGAGCACGAGTTTAATGCGTCGACCTTCACCGGTCGTGTGTGTGCATCGACCTTGTCCGATATCCACTCGGTGATTACCGGTGCTATCGGCACGTTGAGAGGTCCACTGCATGGTGGCGCCAACGAAGCGGCGATGGATATGATCGAGAACTGGACCTCTCCGGAAGAAGCCGAGCGCGAAATGATGGGCATGCTGGAGCGCAAGGAAAAGATCATGGGCTTTGGCCATGCTATCTACCGTGAATCTGATCCGCGTAACGCTGTTATTAAGAAGTGTTCCGAAGAGCTGGCCAAAGATGTAGGCGATGAGGTTCTGTACCCGGTTTCAGTGCGTTGTGAAGCGGTGATGAAGCGTGAGAAGAACCTGTTCTGTAACGCTGACTTTTTCCATGCCTCTGCGTATCACTTCATGGGTATTCCTACCAAGCTGTTCACGCCGATCTTTGTTTGTTCGCGTCTGACTGGCTGGGCAGCTCACGCGTTTGAGCAGCGTGCAGACAACCGTATTATCCGTCCAAGCGCGGATTACACCGGTCCAGAAAGTAGCGAGTGGGTTGCTATCGAAGACCGTGCCTAAGCATTGATACCAAAAAACGGAGTTGACTGTGATTGTTAGCGCTGTAGTTAACAACAGGGTTGCTCCGTTTTTTTACGAACATTACTCGAGGATTCCCGAGCTATGAACACTCAATATCGTAAATCCCTGAAGGGCACCGCCCTGGATTACTTTGACACCCGCGCGGCCGTCGAAGCGATTCAGCCCGGTTCCTATGCCAAACTGAATTACACGTCACGGGTGCTGGCTGAGCAGCTGGTGCGTCGCTGCGATCCTGCTGCGTTGACCGACTCTCTAAAGCAGTTGGTCGAGCAGAAGCAAGATCTGGACTTCCCCTGGTATCCGGCGCGCGTCGTCTGTCACGACATTCTGGGCCAGACTGCACTGGTTGACCTGGCCGGTCTGCGTGATGCGATCGCCGATCAGGGCGGTGATCCGTCTAAAGTTAACCCGGTAGTTCCGACTCAGCTGATCGTTGACCATTCGCTGGCAGTTGAGGCGGCCGGTTTTGATCCCGATGCTTTCCAGAAAAACCGGGATATCGAAGATCGTCGTAACGATGATCGTTTCCACTTTATTGAGTGGTGTAAAACCGCCTTCGACAACGTCGATGTGATTCCTGCCGGTAACGGTATTATGCACCAGATCAACCTGGAGAAGATGTCTCCGGTTATTCAGGCGCGTGACGGCGTGGCTTTCCCGGATACCTGTGTTGGTACCGATTCCCACACCCCGCATATCGATGCACTGGGCGTTATCGCTATCGGTGTCGGTGGTCTGGAAGCTGAAACCGTGATGCTGGGTCAGCCCTCGATGATGCGCCTGCCTGAGATTATCGGTGTCAAACTGACCGGAAAGCGTCAGCCGGGTATTACCGCCACCGACATGGTGCTGGCGATTACCGAGTTCCTGCGTAACGAGAAGGTGGTTTCTGCTTACCTCGAGTTCTTTGGTGACGGTGCGAAGGCCCTGACCATCGGTGAC
>JBFGYY010000362.1:0-3906 GCA_041587095.1 Motiliproteus sp.
AGCGCCCACGGCAATCGCCGACAAAGGCCCCGAAACCACCTGCACCACCTGACAGCCGGTCAAAACCACGGCACACAACATCAACCAACAGCCCAGGATAGGTTTTATGCTCATCGTTATCCCTCCGTGCGATGTCATCAATCCAATGCTGAGGCTTCCTCGTCGGGTTCAATGGCAATAACTCCCGGCAAGGCCTGAAGTAGCGGCAGGTGTTGCGCCATAACCTTGGCCTGAAAACTCCCCAGGATCACCGTATCGGTTCCGCTGATCGTCACGGAACTGTTCGACAGCGCCTTTATGGCCGCCGAACAATCATCCTCGCAGGTAATCAGCACACTCACGGCACTGCCTGGCGAACCCTCCAACTGTCGAAGTAACGCTGGGTCGATTAATGGCATCATCCATACCTCATTCACGTGTTTATCCGGCAACATGCCGGGCCATTTCGGCCATACGGGCCCCGGCGATTGCGATTGGCCGAAACCAGGCCGACAAAGCAGCAGGCCCATCACGAATAAAAACGTCAGGCAGACCTGCTGAGCATCGCATCGCCTCTTAGCAGGGTAGAACACCGGCCTTAACCCTGCCGGTATCTATCTGACCGCATGATAGGCCCGCACCTGTCCATAACCAAAGAGCCAGTCTCGCCCGGGACGCCCCAGATCCATAGCCGTGCGCCACAAGTGTATCCTGATCCGGTCTGCCGACCAGGTCGGGTGCCGGCGTTTAACCAACGCAGCAATACCCGCCACGTGCGGGCAGGCCATGCTGGTACCCGACAGTCGTCGATACCCGCTGGTTGGGTAGGTAGACATCACCTGCACGCCGGGTGCGCAGATCTCGACCTGGGGACCATAACTGGAAAACGATGCCCGGCGCCGTTGACAATCAATGGCACCAACCGCCATAAACGAAGGACAACGGCCCGGATTATTGACAAAAGGTTGCCGGGTTGCTCCGGAGTTTCCTGCGGCGGCAACCGCGAGGATATTGGCACGGCGGAGTCTTTGCCCGGCAACCTCATAGGCCCTGCTGTAATTTCTTGTCGAATGGGTCGTCGCGCCCGAACCCAGGCTGAGGTTGGCAATATGCATACGGTGGCGCAGGCACCAGGCCAGACCGTTAAGGATACCGCTGGTTCGTCCTCGACCATTACGATCCAGCACTTTGACGGCGTACAAGCGTACCCCGGGCGCACACCCCACCACCCCGCGGTTGTTACGCAACGCGGCAATGGTGCCGGCAACATGGGTGCCGTGGTAATGGTCATCAAACCAGGAGGTAACACCCGAAACATAACTCACCCCACCATAAACCCGCAGATCCGGATGGCGCGGGGTTATGCCCGTATCGATCACGGCAACCCGCACACCGGTCCCCTGGCTATAGCGCCACGCCTGCGGCACATAAGTAATGCGCAGTCCGCAGGTAATATAGTCACGGATAGCCTGTACAGATTCCTGATTGCCGGGGACGCCAAAGGCAGACAGCAACTCGGCAATCTTTTGGTCAGGCAGAGTATCTACCTTACCGCTCGTCTGCTTCACAACGCATTGTAAAATGCACTTGACGATAGAGAGAATTTTATCGCGCGGAATACCGCTGATCTCCGGCACGTCCGCATCCAGCGGCTCAATCTGCCCCGAATCATCCAGCTCCATCTCATCGATCAGTGGCACAACCTGACTGGCCATTACGGCATCTTCGGGGGCGAGCTGCGCATAATCCTCCTCCGACAAGTCATCATCGGCAAACGCTGCATCAATCTCCTCAGTCGCTTCGCTATCAAAGTCGATCAGATCTTCCGCATAGAAATTATCATGCAGGTCATCGGCACCGTCTATTCCCTCCTCATCACCCAGCGCAAACACGACCTCATCGGGCTCGATTGCCTGCACACCGGGTTTGCTTAGCAGCGCTTCCGCTTCCTTGTCACTAAGCGTGGCAACCACCATTCCCATTTCATTGTTCTCAAAAACGTCGCCTTCATCTGGCACAAAGTCGGTCGCCATCGTGGCGACACCATCGTAGATCTGTGCAGATTTAACGACCTTTTTAACCGATTCTTCAGCCACTTGCTGGGCAGAGAACCCCTCCTTAACCGTAACGATGTAAGATTGCTTGCCGTTCATAATGCTCTCCCTGATCAGACCGATTAAACCGCAACGAAGCTGGTTCAGCCGAACCGACGTATCGCACTTCATCGCAGTACCGCCTACCCGGCAAGGGTCAGCTCACAGCCCAGCTGTGCTGATATCATTAGTGCCCTCACCGGCTTACACACCAAACAGCAGCAAAGACCAGACCGGTATCCGCACCCGAAAAGAGGTGTCAAAAGGGCATACGGACCATCGAGCGACTAGACTCTGGTCTGTGGTGAGGTCATGGCGTAACAAATAAGCGTGCCGGGGCTAGAGTGGAATAACGATGAGTCGAATCCGCAAGACCCTGCGATTCAGACTGATCACGCCGCCTGAATCGATGCCTGATCGAAGGCAATGCTAGATTGTCTTAATCGAACGCGTGCTAGCCGGGCAGGTTCAATTCATACCAATCCGACCAGCTTGATGATCAACAATCGACAACAAAACGGCCAGGATCAGGGCAACGACACAGGTTGAAAGCATCATGGAGCAATTAAAAATTTCCGATCCGGAATCCTTGCAACAGCAGATCCGCAGTGAAATGCGTAAGTCGCCTCAGTCACGCTACCTGCACCGTCTTCATTGCCTGTTACTGGTTGCTAAAGGGCACAGCTGTTATACCGTGGCTGAATGGTTTGATATCAGTCCGCGCACGCTGGAGCTCTGGGTACACCGCCTTGAACAACGCGGAGTCCGGGGGCTGCGTGAAACGACGGCTGCCGGCCGGCCGGCGCGTTTGAATTGTGTGCAGCTGAAGGCCCTGCAGGAGGAGCTGGCGCAACCGCCTTCACACTATGGTTACGACGCGCAGCAATGGAGCGGCGCGCTGCTTCGCCAGCATCTGAGCGAACGCTATAAGAGCAGTTTCAGCCTTCGGCAGAGCCAGCGCCTGCTCAGACAACTGCGTCACCGCCAACCCAAAGAGCAGGTTGAGGGCACAGCCAAAACGCTGATGAGACGCTAAATAGCGTTTCCGGCCGGTGTAACACGCAGATCCGGCTTGCAGCTACCCCACCATGTTAAATCATTGCTTAGAAATCGGATCGAGGCAGCGCGGCAAACATCGGGTTTGCCGGCGGGGAAGTCAATGATTTATAAGCCAGCCTGCTCAGCCTCAGTCATGAAGAAACACGAATGGCAAAATGACGCGGATCAGGGCCGCAACGGCCACAAATAAAAAGAGCTACAGCTCTTACTCTCTCAATGTAAAATAACCTGACAAGAACAGCCTCATTCGTCAAAAAACCATCAGGGTCGTCGGAAGGAGCCCGAATCATGACACCTACATCACTGGTTGCCGCCGTTGGCGAGCTTAGCAGCCTGCCCGAAGTCTATTACCGGGCGCAGGAACTGCTGGCGGATCCAAGTACAGATTCGGCGGACCTCGGACGGGTCATCGGCATCGATACGGCCATGACAGCCAAGCTTCTGCGTCTGGTTAACAGTGCCTTTTATGGCCTGCCACGCCGAATCGGCTCCATCGACCATGCTGTTTCACTGGTAGGTCGCCAGTCTCTTTCCGAGCTTATTCTGGCCAGCGTCGTCATGGATAGCTTCAGTCGTTTATCCGTTGAATTGGTTGATATGTCGACCTTTTGGCACCATAGCGTTTACACCGCCCTCGTTGCCAAGAGCTTGGCGCGGCGCAGCAGGATGCTGAACAGTGAGCGAATGTTTACGGCCGGGCTGCTGCACGATGTCGGGCAGCTCATTCTTTACCTGTCTGAACCGGAGCTCAGTGCCCAGATTCTGCAACTGGCAC
>JBFGYY010000363.1:0-3904 GCA_041587095.1 Motiliproteus sp.
CCAATCAAATGAGAGTGTCCATGGAGCTTTCCGCTTTAACCGCCCTGTCCCCTGTCGATGGTCGCTACGGTGACAAAACTGCCGCGCTGCGCCCCATTTTCAGCGAATTCGGCCTGATTCGCTTCCGTGTCGAAGTTGAAGTGCGCTGGTTACAACAGCTGTCCCGCCACCCGCAAATAGACGAAGTTCCCGCTTTCAGTGCCGAAGCCAACGCCCTGCTCGACAAGATCGTCAGCGATTTCAGCGAAGCCGACGCCCAGCGTATCAAGGATATTGAGCGCACGACGAACCATGACGTAAAGGCCGTCGAATATTTTCTTAAGGAGCGCCTGGCCACTAACGCCGAACTGAATGCGGTTGGTGAGTTCGTACATTTTGCCTGTACGTCTGAAGACATCAACAACCTATCTCACGCCCTGATGCTTCGCAACGGTCGTGACGCGGTAGTTGTTCCGCAGATGGAACAGGTCATTGAAGCGATCAACGTGCTGGCGCACACATTTGCCGCACAACCGATGCTATCCCGTACCCATGGGCAAACAGCATCGCCGACAACGCTTGGCAAAGAGATGGCCAACGTCTCTGCCCGCCTGCAACGTCAGCTGAAACAGGTCAAAGCCGTTGAACTGCTCGGCAAAATCAATGGTGCCGTGGGCAATTACAACGCTCACCTGAGCGCCTACCCCCAGATCGACTGGCAGAGCAACGCCGAACAGTTCGTCACCAGCCTAGGTCTGGACTGGAACCCCTATACCACGCAGATCGAACCCCACGATTACATCGCCGAACTGTTTGATGCCGTGGCGCGCTTTAACACGATCCTGATCGATTTCGATCGCGATATCTGGGGCTACATCTCACTGGGTTACTTCAAGCAGCGCACCATCGCGGGCGAAATCGGCTCGTCCACCATGCCGCATAAAGTGAACCCGATCGATTTTGAAAACTCAGAAGGTAACCTGGGTATCGCCAACGCCATCATGGCTCACCTGGCAACCAAGCTACCCCTTTCTCGCTGGCAGCGTGACCTGACCGACTCCACCGTGCTGCGTAATCTGGGTGTTGGATTTGGCCAGAGCCTGATCGCTTATCAGGCAACCCTGAAGGGCATCAGCAAACTGGAAGTTAACGCGAAGCGACTGGAAGACGATCTGGACTCCAGCTGGGAAGTTCTGGCCGAACCGATCCAGACCGTTATGCGTCGCTATGGTATTGAAGAGCCCTACGAGAAGCTGAAAGCCCTCACTCGCGGCAAAACCATCACCCGTGAAACGCTGTCGGATTTTGTCGACACGCTGGAAATGCCTGAAGAAGCCAAAGAAGCGCTGCGCCAACTTACGCCGCAGACTTATATCGGCAATGCCGAGGCACAAGCCAAAGCGATCTGATTCAGAAGCGGGCCTTCGGGCCCGCACTTTTCATGGCTTATGCACACGCGGCCTAAACCCACACAAAGCCACGCATCAAGCCAACACTAAAACATTACAAATCAGCCAGATACGCTCTAATTCTAAGATCGATTACCAGGTATGGTTTTTCCGCCTCGCGACAATGACTCGCGCCTGACCTGTCACGGACCTTTATGAAAACGCTGCTAACCGACGATAACGTTACGTTACACTACCGCCGCGAAGGTACCGGCAGACCTATCGTTTTGCTCCACGGCTGGACAGCCAGCCACCGCGACTGGCAGCCCCTGATCCCTCTTCTGACGCCCCGGCATAGCGTCATCCGCTGGGACGCGCGCGGGCATGGTTTTCATGCCATAGCAGCCCAAGCCAACATGAGTCTGGACAGACTTGTTGACGACCTGGCATTCCTGCTTGAATCTGAAGATATCCGGGACGCCACATTGGTTGGACACTCCATGGGCGCCTTGATCAGCTGGCGCTATTGCGAACGCTACGGTAGCGAACGGCTGAACGCGCTCTGTATTCTCGACCAATCACCGAAGCTGATCACCGACAACCACTGGGACCTCGGAATCTACGGCAACTTTACTGCAGACGATAATCGCGACTTTATCGCGCGCCTGTCAGAGTCTTTTGCAGAGGGGGTCCTGGAATTAACGGCCTTTGGCCTCAATGCCAAAACAAAGCACAGCTACCTTGCCGATAGCCGCGGCATCCAACGCGTCAGAGCCGCGTTACAGTTGCTGCACAGTGCACCCCTGACCCGCCTCTGGCAGAGCCTGACAGATGCCGATCTGCGCGCGTCCATCACCGGCCTCGATGTTCCGGCACTACTTGTTTACGGCGATAACAGTCAATTTTACAATCAGCGCCTGATCGATTTCGTCCATGATAAAACCCCCCTTAGCCAGCTTGAGATTTATGCGGGCGCCGATCATTCACCCCATCTCGCAGATCCGCAGCGCTTCGCCAATGATCTACTCACTTTTATCCGCAACAAGGCCGCTCATCGCGTCGCCTGAACACTTTTTACGGAACCGCCATGCTGAGCAATATTCGTATCGTTCTTATCAATACCTTTCATCCCGGCAATATTGGTGCAGCGGCACGCGCCATGAAAAACATGGGGCTAAGCGACCTTTATCTGGTCGATCCTAAAGAGTTTCCGCACCCGGAGGCTGAATCCCGTGCCGCTGGTGCCAAAGAATTATTGGACAGTGCCACGGTAGTACCTACACTTCGCGACGCCGTCGCCGACTGCTCGCTGGTTATCGGCACCAGCGCCCGTCGACGCAGCTTTCCCTGGCCAATGCTGGATCCGGAGACCTGCGCCGACAAAGCCTTGCAGCAATCCGCACAGGGGCCGGTCGCGATAGTTTTCGGTCGCGAGCGCATGGGCATGCATAACGACGAGCTTATGCAGTGTAATTTCCATCTTGCGATACCCGCAGCGCCTGATTATCCCGTTATGAATATCAGCGCTGCCGTTCAAGTTGTCTGCTACGAGATCTGGAAACGACACGACGGCAATCCGCTCTGGGAACCTGAAGAGGAATACCCAACAAGCGAACAGATGAACAGTTTTTACCAGCACCTGGAAGACACCCTGCGCGGCGTGGGTTTTATCATTCCCCAGCACGAAGGCCAGGTAATGACCAAACTCCGGCGCTTCTTCAATCGAGCCCGACCCGAGGCGTTCGAACTGGGGATGTTGCGCGGTATTTTACGCTCGGTACAGAAGTC
Source organism: Motiliproteus sp. (assembly GCA_041587095.1). GTDB lineage: Bacteria > Pseudomonadota > Gammaproteobacteria > Pseudomonadales > Balneatricaceae > Motiliproteus. Next base: position 3,156 of record JBFGYY010000363.1, read on the forward strand.
CAAAAGCGATACCGGAGAATCATAATCGGAAGCTATTCGCACCCGATCTCAAGCACGTTTTTCTGCTTTATCCTTCCATGAAGTCCAGCTCGGAGCGGTTCCGATCTGGACTAAGTCGCTAAAGTCATGCAGCATAGAAGCGCTTGAATTCATGAGAAATATTCCAGCACCATAAACACTGACGCCACAGAACCGGTACGACCTTCTATGCGAAACGCTTTGCTGACTTTGTTAGCCTTCACGCCTCTGGCTTTTGGGGAGGTCGACGTCACGACAAACCGGGGCGAAGGGACTCTGCAACAGACGTTTCAACTGACGCTGGAAGCGCGGCAAAACAGCCCGGCGGCAGTGCCAGATTTTTCGGTGCTTGAGACTAAATTTCAAATTATTGACCGCAAACAGCTCAGCCTCTCCGATTTCAAGTCAGGCACCAGCCGCTATCAATCACGCTGGATTCTTACCTTACGTCCCCGTCAGACAGGCTCACTGGTTATTCCATCGATTCTGGTGGGCACAGAACGCAGCCTGCCTGTACGTTATAACGTACAAGACCCGCAGGAAACCGTCAGTCAGGACCGCGTCCGCCTGGAACTCACCCTCACACCAGAAGAGGTTTACGTCAACGCGGCCAGCACCCTGGCGGTCAGACTGCTTTATCGGGACCCGTTACTCTCAGCGGAACTCACCGAACCCGCCATCAGCAATGTGTGGGTACAGCGGATCGGTGAACAAACCAGCTTCCAAGTGCA
>JBFGYY010000364.1:0-3893 GCA_041587095.1 Motiliproteus sp.
CCATCATGACCCGCTCACGCAGCTCCCAAACCGGACCGGTTTACAGATAGCCCTGCAAAGCGCGCTGGTCCAGGCGGAAAAAAACCAGCAATCACTCGCCGTTCTGTTCTGTGATCTGGACCATTTCAAAGATGTTAATGACAGCCTTGGTCACCCCACCGGCGACGAAGTCCTTATCGAAACAGCCCAGCGGATGCGCAACGTTGTGCGGCGACCGGATACGGTTGCACGCCATGGCGGCGATGAGTTCGTTATCTTACTGGAGCAACTCAGCGCCCCCTCCGACGCTATCACCGTGGGGCAGAAAATACTCAACTGCCTGGGCCAAAGCTACCATATCGGCGGCAAGGAGTTGTTTGTTGGCGCCACCCTGGGTATCGCGCACTTCCCCGAGCACGGCACCGACGCGACAACACTCATCAAACATGCTGACGTTGCCATGTACCGCGCCAAAACCGAAGGTCGAAATCGCTACTGCACCTATAGCCCTGAGCAGTCGGAGCCGCTGCGCAATCGACTCGATCTGGCGACCGATTTGCGTTACGCCTTGCAACGCAGCGAAATGGTGCTGTTCTACCAACCACAACTAGCACCGGACGGTCGCACAATCCTGGGCGTTGAAGCACTCATTCGCTGGATGCACCATGAGCAGGGTATGATCCCTCCCGATCGCTTCATTCCTCTAGCGGAAGAAAGCGGATTAATTATCGACATTGGCGAGTGGGTCCTGAACGAAGCCTGCCGGCAGCTGGCCCGCTGGAACAATGACGGGATCAAGAATATCAGCATGGCGGTCAATCTGGCGGGGGCACAGATTACCGACAGCAGGCTCATCCCGCGCATAAAACACGCACTTAAAGAAAGCGGAATCAAGCCTGAATTGCTGGAACTGGAGATCACGGAAACCTTTATCATGGGCAACCTTGATCAGACGCTCAGGCAACTGCATGCCATCAAGGCCTTAGGGATTGAGCTGGCGATCGATGATTTCGGCACCGGCTACTCATCCCTGAATTACCTGAAAAAACTGCCTGTCGACAGACTTAAAATCGACAAATCTTTCGTATTTGATATCGGCAAGGAAAAAGATGATGAAGCGATAGCCAAAGCCATTATCGCCCTCGGACACAGCCTTGAAATGCAGATAACCGCCGAAGGGGTTGAAGACCAGCATCATGTCGACTTTCTGCGTGAAAACGGCTGCGACGTACTGCAGGGCTTCCTGTTCAGTAAACCTCTTCCCCCTGATTTATGCCAGGCCTACCTGCGCGAGCACCTGCTCCCCAACCCGCAACAAGAGACCCTGTGATTACCCAGGCGGAATTGGCCATACTGACAACGAACCGGCGATAGCATGATGCCAACTTGCAATCGCCGCGCTCAGGCAAATACTCTCTTCACTAACCGCTAATATTAGCCGGATTAATCACCGACAGGTGAAACACGAAACAAACCGGGGGCAACGGCACAAACCTCCACCTGCTGCCCGACCAGAATTTCATCCAATGGACAGGTTTCATCTATTTCTACGCGCCAGCTGATACCCGAATAGCGAGTTTGTCCCGGCTCCTGACGACTCACAGTCTGCTGTAACTGAAACCGGTAACCAACAAGGTCGCTACTGGTGTCCCGGGACGCTCTGCTCGAACTTCCTTGCAACATGCGCATCGGTTTCCAGAGCAACCCCGTCACCAACGCGGAGCTGACACCAAAACTGGCTATTTCCCAGCTGAGTTGCGGCGCAAGCCAACCCGCCCATAATAAAAAACCGGTTATCAGAGCCCCAAGACCGGCGAACAGCACAACACCCGTCGACAAGCCCAACACAACAGCTTCGATAGCCAGCAGAGCAAAACCGAGACTAAACCAGAAGGCATGGGGATTAAGCTGAAAATAGTCGATCATGGGGTGGTGCCTTTAAACGCTTCACTCTGATTCATTGCAGCAACAATACTGACCGCCTCCGCAACGGTTGAGCCCGCTTCGCTCTTGTGTCCATCCATCAGAACAACGGTCCCTTCTTTGGCAATCGCTTTTCGTGCCTCAATGGCCTGAATCGCCAACTCGAGCTGTACCGCTTTCTGCCCCTGCGCTGTAACTGCCTCTTTACCGAGAACCTGCAACGCATCTGCCCGCGCCCTGGCAACGGTTTCTATCGCTTGCGCCTCACCTTCTGCACGCAGAATCTGATCCTCCTTAGCGGCCTGCGCCGCGAGCACGATGGCCGCTTTCTCCGCTTCGGCATTCAGAACCTGCGCTTGCTTTTCGCCCTCGGCCTCATTGATGGCGGCTTGGCGTAAACCTTCAGACTCGAGGATCTTAGCCCGCTTCTCCCGCTCGGCACGCATCTGCTGCTCCATCGCAGACAACACCGAAGCCGGCGGATCGATATCCTTAATTTCGTAACGCAACACCTGAACCCCCCAGGGCTCAGCCGCCTCATTGATCGCATTCACAATATTGATATTTAGGGTATCGCGCTCTTCAAAGGTGCGATCCAGATCCAGCTTACCTATTTCACTGCGCATGGTGGTTTGCCCCAACTGGGACACGGCGTATTTGTAGTTATCCACACCATAGCTGGCCCGATACGCATCGATCACCTTAATATACAGAATGCCATCGATACCCAGATTAATATTATCCTTGGTTATTGCGGTTTGCTTGGTCACGTTGATGGCCTGCTCTTTCAGATTACGATCCGCCGCAACCTTATCGATAAAAGGCACCAGAAAATTCAGGCCCGCCGTCATGGTCTTGTTATATTTACCAAATCGCTCAACCACAAACGCCCGGTTTTGCGGTACAAATTTCACCGAGCCTTTAAGCACAATAAGCGCTACAACGGTAAATCCGACCCAGAAGCTGAATAGCCCTTCCAGCCCGAATGCATAAAAAATATCACCCATGTTCCAATTCCTTATTCAAAGATATCCAATAGTTTCTGACAGGTGCAGCCTTGCGGACAAACCAACTGAAGCCAAAACAACAAACAGCCCACCGACGTAAACGAAGGCGGGCTGCGGCAATACTATCCGAAGCGTTCTCCGGTAGTTATAGACAATAGATGTGACGTTGTTGCAGTTTATTCAGCGTTGAGACTGGTTCAGCGTTGCGGCTTATTCAGATTTGTACTCCTCGATGCTGCGGATTTCATCTTTATTGACCATTTTCGCGACACCCTGAGGATCTTTAAATTCATAAAACCCAGAATCACTATCAAAGTCGACCGTATCCGCAGCCTGAAGCTGAGTCCCGTCTTTCAACGTAATCAGCTGCGGGGAAGAGCAGGCGGCCAGCCCCGTAACCATGAATGTGATTGCCAGTACACGCATCGAATTAAACATTTCTATCTCCCTGAAAATAGTGATTCCTCATTTTTAACACACTTCTCACACCAGACAAAGCGACGCTTTGCGGCAAACGCAGCATCTCTTGCTTTAGCTCAATTACGAATAGGATTAACAGGGGCTGTTAGGAAAACGCATCCGCAACAAACATCATCTCGCCGCTGCCCACCTGCTCACACTCCACAGGCAGACGCTGAATCATTTCGCCGGCATCTTGCGTAAAACGACTTAGCTCAGCCCCCCAACCTCTACAGCTAACCCGAATGTAGTCACCGGTTAAGAGCTGCAACGTCTGGTTATGTACCACCTTGCACAACTCAATGGCGCGCAGCCGCCCCTCATCCAAAGCGCAGCGGGGGAGCAACACCACAAAGTTACCGCCGCCCAGGTACGCCACCCTCTCGGGTCGGCCAACAAACTCTCTCAGGTGCGCAGCGCAAGTCAGCAATACCGTATCGGCAGCGACCTGACCTTGCTCTTCCTGAAGCCACTCAAAACTCTCCACTTGCAAGCAGAACAGTACCAGCGGATCGCCGTAGTAGC
>JBFGYY010000365.1:0-3893 GCA_041587095.1 Motiliproteus sp.
ACGGCTAACCGCGATGCGCCTCTCTTCAGCGAATCGGACGCAACGCCTCTTGAGGCGCACCGGGTATCGGTTGACGCGGACGTTACGACCGAAAATGCCCCTGATCCGTCGGGCGCTCCGGCACTGGAGGTTGTGGGCGCAAGCGGGGATGATCTCGACCTGAATCAACCGGTTTCGCTGCTGGTCGAGCAGGTCAGGGCACGGGAATCTTCCGCACAGGCAGATCCACGGCCTTCGGAGTCCGCGTCGCAGAGTGCTGCGTCGGATCGTGATGCTGCCCCTTCTGCCTTGGCCGCTGAGCGACAGCCTGCGGCTACGCGTAAGCCGGAACCGAAGGCGTTGTCCCGGGCTCCCCGGGACGAACGTCCTGAAGTGCAGACCAGTTTCTTCGATGTCGACCCGGAACTGGCTCCTGAGCCGGTTCCCGAACCGAAAAAAACACGTGCTGCCAAAAACAAGCGCAATAAGGTCAAAAAACCACCGCAGAAAACGCCCGCAACCCGTGACGTTCAGGATGACCTGAGTAGTGGCGAAGATGATGTCCTGATTATAACCGTGACGGCGAAAGACACCTCTTTTAGTGGTTCTGCGCTGTTTCGCCTGGTGGAAGCCTGCGGGATGGACTTTGGCGATATGTCGCTGTACCACCGCTATGAAGACGGCCCGGCCGAAGGTGCCGTGCAATTCAGCATGGCGAATGCGATCAAACCGGGTACGTTTGATCCCCAGCACGCCGATCAGTTTTCGACCCCCGCCGTGACCTTTTTTCTGAATCTGGCCGAACCGCGTGAACGAATGGTTGCCTTTGATTGTATGCTGGCGACGGCACAGTGCCTGGCAGACCACCTTGGCGGCGAACTGAAGGACGAGCACAGAAGCTCGCTGCGTTCGCAAACCATCGAGCACTACCGGCAACGGCTGCGTGACTATGAGCGACGCCGGCTGTCCAAGCAGCGCTCCTGACGATTTATCTCCAATCCGACGCTTTGCCGTCCCGGAAATTATAATTCATGACCGATACCCTGCCTGTTTCCGAGGAGCTGGCGCAGTTGCGCCAGCGTCTTAACGAATACAACTACCGTTATTATGTGCTGGATGACCCGGTGGTTCCCGATGCGGAATACGACCGGGATTTTCAGCGCCTTGTGGAACTGGAAACGAGGCATCCGGAGCTTGTCTCGGATGATTCGCCTTCGCAGCGTGTTGGTGCAGCCCCGTTGCCGGCATTTACTCAGGTCCGGCATGAGATGCCCATGCTGTCGCTGGATAATGCCTTTAACGAAGAGCAGATGGTCGATTTTGATCGGCGGGTTCGCGAGCGACTGGGCTGGGAACCGGCGCAGCAGGTTGAGTACGTCTGTGAACCTAAGTTGGACGGTATTGCGATCAGTTTGCTGTACCGGGACGGTGTGCTGGATCGGGGAGCAACCCGGGGCGATGGTGAGACCGGTGAAGATATTACACTCAACGTGCGCACGATTCCCAGCATTCCCCTACAGCTTCGGGGCGAAGACTGGCCGGCGCTGTTGGAAGTCCGGGGTGAGATCTACATGCCGCGGGCGGGCTTTGACCGTCTGAACGAAGCGGCCCGCCAGCGCGGGGATAAGCCCTTCGTGAACCCGCGCAACGCGGCGGCGGGTAGCCTGCGTCAGCTCGATCCCCGTATAACCGCACAGCGGCCTCTGGAGCTGTGTGCTTACGGTATCGGTGTTGTGGAGGGGGCGGATTTACCGCTGACCCACAATCAAATGCTGCAACAGCTGAACCGGTGGGGCTTTCGCATCAACGCCGAGATGGCGGTGGTCAGCGGTGTTGACGGCTGCCTTGACCGCTATCAGGCCCTGGCCGGTAAACGTGATGCGCTGCCCTATGATATCGACGGTATCGTTTTTAAGGTCAACGAGTTTGCACTCCAGCAGCGCCTGGGGTTTGTCTCCCGGGCACCGCGCTGGGCGATCGCGCATAAATTTCCGGCGCAAGAGGAGATGACCCAGGTTACGGCCGTTGATTTTCAGGTGGGGCGAACGGGAGCGGTGACCCCTGTTGCCCGATTGCAGCCGGTATTTGTTGGCGGGGTGACGGTCAGCAATGCGACGTTGCACAATATGGACGAAGTGGCGCGGCTGGGGTTACGAATCGGTGACTGGGTCATCATTCGCCGTGCCGGCGATGTGATACCGCAGGTCGTGCGGGTCATCGAAGCAAAGCGTCCGGCTCAAACATCCCCAGTGACTGTGCCGAATGAGTGCCCCGTCTGCGGATCCCAGGTTGAGCGTCTGGACGGTGAAGCCGTTTCCCGTTGCAGCGGCGGTCTGAGCTGTGGTGCGCAACGCAAAGAAGCGATTAAGCATTATGCCTCGCGTAAAGCTCAGGATATTGACGGCCTGGGTGATCGGCTGGTTGAACTGCTGGTGGACAATGGCCAGATCAAGGCGCTGGCAGACCTGTATCGCCTTGAGCATGCGCGTGTCGCCGGCCTGGAGCGAATGGGCGATAAATCGGCTGAGAATTTATTGCGTGCTATCGAAGCCAGCAAAGCCACGACACTGGCGCGCTTTATTTATTCGCTGGGGATTCGTGAAGTGGGCGAAGCCACAGCACGCAGTCTGGCGCGGCATTTTGGTCGTCTGGAAGCGTTAATGGAGGCCGATGAAGAGGCCCTGATGACTGTGCCCGACGTGGGGCCGATAGTTGCCCGGCACCTGTTTACCTTTTTCCGCCAGCCGCATAATGCTGAAACGGTGGATGCGCTGCGTGATTGCGGTGTGCATTGGGACGATATCGATCTGTCCGCGGCTCCCCCGCAGCCATTGGCCGGAAAAACGGTTGTACTGACCGGCACGCTGGAGCAGTTAAGCCGCCAGGATGCCAAAGCGCAACTGGAGGCGCTGGGGGCCAAGGTCTCCGGCAGTGTGTCCAAGAAAACTGACCTGGTCATCGCCGGCCCCGGCGCGGGCTCTAAACTCACCAAGGCGCAGGCTTTGGGGCTAACCGTCCTGGATGAAAGCGGCCTGATTGCCCTGCTGGCAGGAGAGGGCTGATGCAGATTCCGTTTAATCAGCTCAGCAGCGACGCCTTGCAAGGATTGCTCGAAGAGTTTGTAACCCGGGAAGGGACGGACTACGGTTATACCTTGTTAACGCTTGAAGAAAAGGTCGCTCAGGTTCGGCAGCAGCTTGAAGGCGGTGAGGTGGTGATTTTCTTTGACCCGGTGTTACAAAGCTGCAATCTGATGCGCCGGGATGAGGCGCTGCGCCGCGAACGCTAAGGCACTTTTTTCCCGCTGCGGGTTCCAAATTAAGACGGTAGTGGCGGCTGTGGCTAGCTGAGAGACAGCCTTGAAGCTCGGTCCGGGCGCTTTCGCGCCAGGGTAGTCAACGATGATGGGGGATTCATGGAGCAGCTTGATCAGATCATAGCAACGCTGGCACTGACCATGGGCGTGGGTTGGGCCAGTGGCCTGAATCTGTACGCGACGCTCTTGATGCTGGGCGTCTTGTCCAACATGGGGCATATGACACTCCCGCCGGATCTGGCCGTACTGGGCGATCCTCTGGTCCTTGTCGCCGCGGGCTTCATGTATATGGTGGAATTTTTTGCCGACAAAGTCCCCGGCGTTGATACGGGTTGGGATACGTTGCATACCTTTATCCGTATTCCCGCGGGCGCCGCATTGGCGGCCGGTGCCGTGGGGGATCTGAATATTGCTGTTGAGGTCGCCGCGGCCATCGCCGGCGGCGTGTTGGCCGCCGGTAGTCATGCGCTGAAGGCGGGCAGCCGGGTGATGATCAATACATCTCCTGAACCGGTCAGCAACTGGACTGCGTCTGTCGGGGAAGATATTGCCGTGATCGGCGGTCTCTGGGCCGCATTAAATCATCCGGCGCTGTTCC
>JBFGYY010000366.1:0-3887 GCA_041587095.1 Motiliproteus sp.
ATATCTTCGGGACGTACCTTCTCCGCAGCAATGATCAGATCGCCTTCGTTTTCGCGATCCTCGTCATCCATCAGGACGACCATTTTGCCCTGACGAATATCTTCAATCAGTTCTGCGGTGCTATTAAGGTCCATTGAAGGTCTCCACTGTCATTCATTGTCGTACAGGTTCAGCCGTTGCTGCCTGTCCTATCTTTAAAAATGTCGGCCGAGAAAGCCGTTCTCAGCGAGCAGGGCGGTGGTGATGCCTTCGGCTTGCTGCGGTTGCGTCGATCCGTGGTCCGCATTGTCTGCCGGAGCGCCGGTCAGCAGGCGTTCGAGATAGCGGGCGATAAGGTCTACCTCCAGATTCACCCGGCGGCCGACACTGTAATACTTAATGAGGGTTTGTTCTACTGTATGCGGGACGATATTGAGCGTAAAGCTATCGTTGTCGGCACTATTGACCGTCAGGCTCACACCGTCAACGCAGATCGAGCCTTTGGGGGTTATGTAGCGCGCCAGGTTCTTGGGGGCGCGAATCGTGAAGCGTACAGAGCGTGCGTCCTCGCGCCGTTCGATCACCTCACCGATGCCGTCAACGTGGCCGCTGACAATGTGCCCACCCAGACGGCTGGTCGGCATCATCGCTTTTTCCAGATTTACCGGGTCTCCGGCTTTGAGAAGATGGAATTCGGTGTGCGCCAGGGTCTCGCGGGACACATCGGCCCAGAAACCGTCCCCCGGCAACTCTACAACGGTCAGGCAGACACCGTTAACCGCAATGCTGTCGCCAAGTTTTACATCGCTCAGATCCAGTTGGCCGGTTTGAATGCGCAGGCGCAGATCGCCGCCCTGTTCACGGCTGTCCGCCGTTGCGCCGATCGCTTCAATAATGCCGGTGAACATCAGTGCTCCTCCGCGAGGGTGCTGGTTGTTGGGAGTACCCCGGCAACCGGATTCGCATCGGGTGTCGAGGGGGGCTGGGTGACCGAAGGGGTCAGTGTCAGGCGCAGATCCGCGCCGACCTGGCGCAGATCGGTCAGATTGAGGCGGCGCTGCTGCGCCATGCGGTCGATACCCGGCAGATGGAACAGCGGCCGTGCAGCGTCGCCCAGCAGCGTCGTCGCCATATAAACGATGAGTTCGTCCGCCAGATCGGCCTGGATCAGGCTGCCGGTCAGCGTGGCGCCGGCTTCGACCAGAACATCGTTGCACTCGCGCTCCTTGGCCAGCCAGCGCAGTATAACGTCCGGTTCGAGGGCCGGCAGCCGGACCAGACTCGCTCCGGCTTTTTCCAGCGCGGCGGCGCGTTCCGGGTCATGGCTGCAGTGAAAAATCAGGCTTTCGCCGGGCTGTTGCAGCAGGCTGGCCGAGCAGGGCGTGCGTAGCTGAGAGTCCAGCACGACGCGCAGCGGTTGGCGGCGTGTGACTTGTTCGGCGTCCGGCAGGCGCAGCTGCTCCGCGCGCAAAGTCAGTGCGGGGTCGTCGGCCAGCACCGTACCGATTCCGGTCAGAATGGCGCTGCTGCTTGCGCGCAGACGCTGCACATCGCTGCGGGCATCCGCGCCGGTAATCCACACCGATTCACCCGAAGCCATGGCGGTACGGCCATCGAGGCTCATCGCCTGTTTGATGCGCACCCAGGGGCGTCCCCGGCTCATGCGGCTGATAAAACCGCTGTTCAGGGCGCGGGCCTGTGTCTCCAGCAGTCCCCATGCAACGCTGATGCCCGCCTCCTGCAGGCGCTGGTGACCACGGCCTGCAACCAGCGGATTCGGGTCCTGCATGGCGGAGATGACCCGTGAGACGCCGGCGGCAACCAACGCATCGGCGCAGGGCGGGGTACGCCCCTGATGGCTGCAGGGTTCCAGCGTTACGTAGGCGCTGGCCCCGCGGGCATCAGAGCCGGCGGCTGCCAGGGCATTGACCTCTGCGTGACCTTCACCGGCGCGGCGGTGAAAGCCTTCGCCGACGATCCGGCCGTCCTTGACCAGTACGCAACCTACCCGGGGGTTCGGGTGGGTGCTGTACAGGCCCTGTGCGGCCAGCTGCAGGGCACGGGCCATATGGCGCTGGTCGTCGCTGTTAAACGGCGTCATCGTTATTCACCGGGCTAACGTTTTGCGAGGCCATGCGTTCGATCTCGGCACGGAATTCGTTCAGGTCCTGAAAGCTGCGGTAGACCGAGGCAAAGCGCACATAGGCGACCTCGTCCAGATTTCTTAGCTCCTGCATCACCGCTTCGCCAACGGTCATTGAGGTGACTTCGCGTTCACCGGTAGCGCGCAGGGTATGTTTTATACGGCTGATACCGGATTCGATCTGCTCGATGCTCACGGGGCGTTTTTCCAGCGAACGCAGAATGCCGGCCCGCAGTTTTTCTTCGTCGAAAGGCTGGCGCGTACCATCCTGCTTGACGATGCGGGGCATCAGCAGTTCGGCAATCTCAAAGGTGGTAAAGCGCTCGGCGCAACTCAGGCACTCGCGACGCCGCCGGACCTGCTCGCCTTCGCCGACCAGACGGGAGTCGATCACTTTGGTTTCATGGGCGCGGCAAAAAGGGCAGTGCATCGGCGGGTCCTGTTACATTGACGGGGTTGAGGCGTGCAGAATCGTGACGGCGTTGGTCAGGTTTCAGAAACGGCAAAGCCCCGACCACGAGGGACGGGGCTTTGCAGCGTCACCGGGCGGTGGTTATTTGTACACAGGGAAACGCGCGCATAGCGCCAGAACCTGTTGTTTAACCCGCTCGATAGTCTGCTCACTGTTGATATCGTCCAGCACATCGCAGATCCAGCCCGCCAGCTCGGTGGCTTCTGCGGCGCCAAAACCACGACGGGTGATTGCCGGTGTGCCGATACGCAGGCCGCTGGTCACAAACGGTGAACGAGGATCGTTTGGCACGGCGTTTTTGTTAACCGTGATATTGGCGCGGCCCAGCGCAGCATCCGCATCCTTACCGGTGATGTCTTTCTTGATCAGATCAACCAGGAACAGATGGTCGTCGGTACCGTTAGAGACGATGTCGATTCCGCGCTCCATAAAGACTTTAACCATCGCCTGAGCGTTGGTGACAACCTGCTGCTGGTAGGTCTTGTACTCTTCGGTCATGGCTTCTTTGAAGCAGATCGCCTTGGCGGCGATGACGTGCATCAGCGGGCCACCCTGGCTTTCCGGGAATACCGCGAAGTTCAGTTTCTTTTCCAGCGCTTCGTTGGCGTTAGCCAGAATCAGGCCGCCACGGGGGCCGCCCAGTGTCTTGTGCGTGGTGGTGGTGACCACGTCGGCGATCGCGACCGGCGAGGGGTAAACGCCTGCGGCAACCAGTCCGGCTACGTGAGCCATGTCGACAAACAGGAACGCATCGACTTTGTCGGCAATCGCGCGGAAACGCTGCCAGTCAACGATGCGCGAGTAGGCAGAGAAGCCTGCCACGATCATGCGCGGCTTATGCTCCAGCGCGAGGCGCTCGACTTCGTCGTAATCGATTTCGCCGGTTTCGGCGTTCAGGCCGTACTGCACAGCGTTATAGATACGGCCGGAGAAGCTGACAGATGCGCCGTGAGTCAGGTGTCCGCCGTGCGCGAGGCTCATACCCAGAACGGTATCGCCGGGCTTGCACAGTGCCATGTAAACGGCGGCGTTAGCCTGAGAACCGGAGTGAGGCTGCACGTTGGCGTAATCTGCACCAAACAGGGCTTTGGCACGGTCGATAGCCAGTTGCTCGATGATATCGACGTGTTCACAGCCGCCGTAATAACGCTTGTTGGGATAGCCTTCGGCGTACTTGTTGGTCAGACAGGAACCCTGCGCCTCCATGGAGCGGGGGCTGGCGTAGTTTTCTGAGGCGATCAGTTCAATATGCTCTTCCTGACGCTTCTGTTCTGCTTCGATGGCGGCATAAAC
>JBFGYY010000367.1:0-3881 GCA_041587095.1 Motiliproteus sp.
CTGCCAATACCTGGATACCCACGGCGGGCAAGGCAGTGCCTTAAGCGCTGAAACGCGGCGCACGCCTGTAGCCTGTAGCCTGTAGCCTGTAGCCTGTAGCCTGTAGCCTGTAGCCTGTAGCCTGTAGCCTGTAGCTAAATTATTTATTTCTCTTCGAAAAAAGAAAGGCCCGAACACTGTCCGGGCCTTGATAGATTCAGCTTTTCGAACGCTTCGCCTAGATCTTAAAGCGACTCACCAGCGTCTGCAGGCTCGACGCCTGTCGGGCCAGTTCATGGCTGGACTCCGAGGTCTGGTTCGCGGCCGTAACAGCCTGATTCGCTTTCGATTCGATCTGAACCACACTTTCACTGATCTCATCGGCGGCACCCAGCTGCTGGGTGACGGCTGCGGCGATCTGGGTGTTTTGCTGCACGATAGCCTGGACCTCCCGGGTAATAATTTCCAGCGCACCTCCGGCAATTTCGGCCTGACTGGTACTGTCGGCAGCCTGCTGCTGGCTCATCCCCATCGAATCATATGCATCGCGGGTACGCGACTGCAGCCCGGCAATAACCGTCTGAATCTCCTGAGTGGACTCCTGAGTACGTTGCGCCAGGGTACGAACTTCGTCAGCCACCACGGCAAAACCGCGCCCCTGCTCGCCCGCACGTGCGGCTTCGATCGCCGCATTCAGCGCCAACAGGTTGGTCTGATCGGCGATCCCCTGAATCACATCCAGCACACTTCCGATGCGCTCACTGTCGGTGGTTAACTGATTAATCACCTCGGCGGTATTTTCCACATCCTGGGCCAGCTTGCGAATCGACTCGATGGTACGCGTGACAACCTGCTGACCCTTCTGTGCTTCCTGCTCTGCCTGATCGGCCGAGTCCCGGGCCCGAATGGTGTTATCAGCCACTTCTTTACTGGATGCACTCATCTCGGTAATAGCCGAGGCGACCTGAGTGGTACGATCCTGTTGCTCCATCACGCTGTCAGTGGTTTCTTTTGCAACCGAAGAAAGCTCTTCGGCCTGCGATGCCAACATGGACGAAGTGGTAGATACTTCGCTGAGTGTCTCGCGCAGCCGCTGAGTCATCCGCTCCATATTCACATTCAGGTTGATCAGCTCGTCGTTGCCCGCTTGCTGGCCCTGCTTGCACACACGGATGGTCAGATCGCCGTCGGCTATTTTCTGGCTGGCATATGACATGCCCTGAATCGCATGGATAATCTCGCGTACCACCAGGTACATGATAGCGACCGAGATGATCAGTCCAATCAACATCGCGATGCCGATCAATGCATACGACAAGGTTTGCGTCTGGGCAATATTCTCGGCTTGTCCTTCAATTTTACCATCGGCAATCTCTTCGATCTCACCGATTGTTGCCAGGAAGCTTTCTGCCTGCGTATCGTAATGCATGCGCGACTTCTTCAACTCACCCAAAGCTCTAATAGCGGTGTCGAAACTTGACTCATGCTGATCGATGGCCTGATTCAACGCTTGCGCAAAGCTTTTACCCGCATAAGCACCACCACGAATTTTCTGCTGGAATAACGGATGATCGATCACCTCGCTACCCTTTTCTCGCAATGAATCTAACGCCTCGGCCAGCTTTTCAGTCACCGGGCCACTGTTAGTCGCGGTAATCAAACGCTGATAAAAATAGAAACGTTGCAGCAAGGCGATCTGGGTCTCCATACCGCCATCGGCAGCCCCCCAACTTTCAGCCAAACCACTGTTCCAGGTAATCGGCTGATCAGGATTGCCTTCGAGCTTTTCAACAGCGGCATCGCCCAGGCTTTCAATCGATACCATCAATTCCTGAAACCGGTCAAAATCGGCGTCCAGGCTTTTGTTGGCTTTATCGAAGCTCTGGTAGCTGTGCAGTAGATGAGTCTGGGCCTCACGGAATGAATCGGTACTGGTCTTGACCCGGTTAACATCGGCGTCTGACATCAAGCCCGCCGAGATCATACGGCCTAAAGCCTCATCGGCGGTCTGCCTGCCTTCATCCAATAGTGCTTTGGCCCGCTCCGGATTGCCCTGCCCGGACACAATCATGCCGGTCCCCAGCATCTCGGCTTCAATACCGATACTGCCTTCCATGGCACCGTCAGCGGTATCCCAAACGGGACCACTGATATAATCAAGAAGAGTGGACAAACGGTTAATACCGTAAAAGCCAGCCACGCCGCACAACAGCACCATGGCAAAAACCAGCAGATAACCACCGCCGAGCTTCGTTCCGATTTTCATACAACCTCCAAAAAACGCCAACATAACTGAGGGGCAGTATAGAGGAGCACGACCAAGCGTTACCCGCTTCAGATCAAATAAACGGGAAAAAGGTTCTAAAAACCGCTAAAAACTAAAAACTTACAATGATCAGGGTTATTCAAAGCTATTTAAGCGCTCGATATCCTTGACGACTATCTCCCGCCCCTTCACCTCGACGATGCCCTGCTGGGCTAGGTTGGCCATAATTCGAGACAGTGTTTCCGGCTTGACCGAAAGCCGGGAAGCGATCACCTGCTTGGGCGTATTGAGCGTCAGAAGCACGCCATTTTCAGCATCGCGGGGCAATAGGGAGAACAGGTAACGTACGACGCGGTAGGTGGCATTTTGCTGCGTCAGGTTCACCACATCATTCAGGCGCGCATGCAGGCGCATACTCAGATCGCCGATAATACGCATGCTTGCATCGGGATTTGTTTCCAACAGCGCCACATACGCAGCCCCATCAATACCATAAACCCGCGCCGGCCGAATGGCCTGGGCGTTTACCGGGTAGCGCTGTCGCTGCATAAACAGCACGGCTTCGGCGACCGTCTGGCCGGGGGTAATGATTTCAACCACTTTTTCATTGCCGTCCACGGAGGTGCGGAACAACTTGATCTGCCCATCACCCACCAGGAAAAAGCGCTCAGCCTGATCGTCCTGTCGAAACAAAAAGGCATCGGCATCCAATTGATAGATACGACAGCTATCGAGCAGCCCTTCGATCTCCCGATCTGAAAAAGAGGAGAACAGATAATGACGTTTAATGGCCGGCCGGACCACAGCACGTTGCAGATCGTCCATGGATTTCCTTAATTGGTCAGTTTAGATTATCGCAGTGTACCCATAGACGCCGGTCTTAACGACCCAGATCAAAGGATTGCTCAGGAATTTACGCGATAATACGGCCACAGCCAAACAATTGACTAGAGGCAAGTATGCCAAGTAGAAAAGTTTTGGTCGTCGATGACGCCGCCACCATACGCCAGGTTGTCCGGGCCGCCCTGACCAGCGAAGGTCATGAAGTGATAGAAGCCAGCAACGGCAAAGATGCGTTACTCAAGCTCAGAGAACATCGTATCCACATGATGATCACCGATATCAACATGCCGCAAATGGATGGCATTACGCTGACAAAGGCGGTAAAAAGCCTCGAGAAATACCGGTTTTTACCCGTGGTCTGCCTGACATCTGAAGATAAAAAATCCTTCACACCTAAGGCCAGGGAAGCAGGAGCCTGCGCCTGGATCGACAAACCCTTCTCTGCTGCCGATGTAATTACCATTGCCCGAAAGCTGCTGCGCTAATTGTCAGCACAGCAGCTTGCAGTCTTTCGATCAGGATTTGCGGCGTGCGGATTGCGCCATATGTTCAGCCAACGAGTGCGGACGGGGCTGCAATTGGTGAAGCTGCTCTTCTTTGTTGTGCCGCCAGACATGGCACTGCTTGGCAACAGGGCGCAACGCACTCAGCACCTTAAGCAACTTGTCATCGCGCACCGGATACACTTCCACGCTATTCAGACGCCGCGTCATCTCATCTTTGTCGGCCCTTAACGGATCACCCTGCAACCACTTCATGATCAGTGAATTCGAGGTATCGGTTAACCCGCAGC
>JBFGYY010000368.1:0-3874 GCA_041587095.1 Motiliproteus sp.
TTTCGATCTGGCAGTGTAACGATAATCCTCCCCGAACATACACTTAATTTTGTGCAATCGTTCTAATTCCCGCACAGGGCCCGCTAAGTGTAAGGCGCCGGCGCACCTCCTCTCAGCAAGGCGGCACTCAAAGTACGTCCCGGGAAAGACAGTGCCTGATCGCTGCGCCGCCGACCTGCAAGCACCATTCGCCCTCCTTTACCCAGCTATTCGCTTTGTACCCGGCGCACGGCCTGCTGCCAGCCGGCATAGTAGCCGTCACGATTCACCTTGGACATCAATGGCTCAAAACGCCGTTCACATTGCCACATCTGTTCCAACTGCCCGAGCGAGGTATATATGCCTGCCTTCAGACCGGCCAGATAGGCGACGCCCAGTGCCGTCGTTTCGATGATCTGCGGCCGGTCCACCCTTGCACCCAGAACATCGGCCAAAAACTGCATCACCCAGCTGTTGGCTGCCATACCGCCATCCACCCGCAAGGTCGTGATCCGGACGCCGTCGCCCTCCATGGCTCTTTGCAGATCCTTAGTCTGGTAACACACCGATTGCAGTCCCGCAGTCACGATCTCTTTAATACCGGTATCCCGGGTCAGGCCAAAAATAGCGCCTCTGGCGTTCGGGTCCCAATGGGGGGCGCCTAATCCGGTAAACGCAGGCACCAGATACACACCATGATCTAACGGTGTCTGCAGTGCCAACGGCTCGGTGTCACCGGCATGTTCAATGAGCTTCAAACCATCGCGCAACCGATGGATCGTCGCGCCAGCAACAAAAATACTGCCTTCAAGTGCATAGGTCGGCTTACCCTCCAGCCGGTAGGCGACGGTGGTCAGTAAACGGTGTTTCGATTCAAGCGCCGTTTCCCCGGTATTGAGCATCAGAAAACACCCCGTGCCATAGGTACTTTTTGCCATGCCCTGGGTAAAGCAGGTCTGACCGAAAAGCGCCGCCTGCTGGTCTCCGGCGACCCCAAGGATAGGGATCGATCCGCCCAGTAGCTGCGGGTCACTCACACCAAAATCAGCTGACGAATCCATCACTTCCGGTAGCATCGACAGGGGGATATTAAACTGCTGTAGCAACGCCTCATCCCAACGCTGCGTGTGTATATTAAACAATAAGGTTCGGGACGCATTCGTGGCATCGGTACGGTGCACACGACCATCGGTCAGCTTCCATAGCAGGAAGGTGTCGACGGTTCCGAACGCGAGCCGGCCTTGCAGCGCTTTTTCGCGGGCCTGGGGCACTTCGTCCAGAATCCAACGAATTTTTGTCGCCGAGAAATACGGGTCGATCAGTAAACCGGTCCGCGCATTGACCAGAGGTTCCAGACCATCGTGCTTTAACAGTTCACAGTAGTCTGCGGTGCGACGGTCCTGCCAGACAATCGCCCGGTAGACCGGTTCTCCTGTCTCCCGGTCCCACACCAGCGTTGTCTCACGCTGATTGGTGATCCCAATGGCGGCGATGCGCTGCGCATCAATACCCGAGCTCACCATGACTCGTTGGCAACAGGACAAGACCGTTTGCCAAAGATCACCGGGGTCATGCTCAACCCAGCCATCTTGCGGAAAGTGCTGGGGAAACTCTTCCTGTACACTGGCATGCACTTCGCCTTCAGCGCTAAACAGGATCGCCCGGGAGCTGGTCGTCCCTTGATCGATGGCAAGGATAAATGAAGACATAACAGGGCCTGTTTTTATTCTCATATTCGGCTTTACATCATTGCAGCATAGCAGCAACCAAGATGACTCAAGGTACGCGCCCACCAATGCCCCTTCACACGCAGCCCCGCGGTGCGGTTAACGATATCGCTCCTTCAGACGCGCGATCGTCCCTTCTTTGTGCATCGTATTGAGCAAGGTATTTAACCGCTTGATCAACGCATCCGGCATCGCCAGATTGCACGCCAGAGAACGTAACGACGTAAAAAACACGAGTTGCTCTTTAAGATCATCGACACCGGCCTGCTTTGCCAAAAAATGCGCGGTCAGGGTATCGACCGCCCAGACAGGTATCCGCTGGTAGCGTAACCGGTGTAGATTCACCGCTTCGTTCGCGGTGATATCGACGTCAAAACCAAATCCGCGCAGGTAATCAGAGGCAGCGCTGCCGCGGTAAGTACCCACGGTCAGTTCCGCGATATCAGCCAGGGTCCTGATGCGATACACCGAACTTTCAAGGGTGTACAGACCTGTTCGGGTAATCACAATTGGACTGATCCAATGAAAGGACGCTTCGCGTTGCTGGGTGCGCTGCAGTGGAAACACGCAGGCTTGCGGCGTGTTTTTTGTCGCCACATAGGCACGCTGCCAGGGAACAATGCGAATATCAAATCTGAGGCCGGCGCGCAGAAACAGCTCTGACACGATATCAACACTCAAACCGGCAGCCTTGCCCTCGTGTGAAAAACTGTAGGGCGGCAGTTCCTCGGTATACAAGGTATATTCCAGGGCTTGATCGGCTCTGCTTGCGCCAGGCAGTAAAGCGAGCTGACAACACAGCACAAACCGCAGCAGTACCAAAACCCCCGTACGCTGAGCAGCTAAACGCTTTAGCACCTTTAATTCCATAGATTAAGCGACTCTTTGTAAGGCAGGGTTTTCCCGGGCGGTTTTTCATTCACAAGCTTTGGCTTGGGTGCTCCGGGGCGACGCAACCAGGCATCCGGATCATCCGGCGTGTTGAGGCGCGGCGCGCAGCGCCCTGCCCCTTTTTCAGCGAGCGTTTGCAGCCGGCTGTCCATCTCCGAAGCCAGTTGATCCAGCGCCTGCTGCGGAGTGAGAGTTGCATTCACAGCCGCCCCTATATGCTTCCACCACAAGTCCGACAGTCCGGGATAATCGGGTACATTGGTGCCCGTCGGCGTCCAGGCATGACGCGCCTGGCTCCGGTAAAACTCCACCAGCCCACCGAAGCGATACGCCTCCCGAGCCAGCTTAGGGGAGTTAATGTCCGACAACCTTATCGGCGTCAGTCCGACCAGCGTTTTTTGCAGCGATACGGTCTTGGAAACGACAAATTGCGCATACAGCCAGGCGGCTTTGCGGCGCGGCAAAGGCGTGCTTGCAAAGAACGTCCAGGCGCCGACATCCTGATAACCCAGCTTCATGCCCGGCTCCCAGTAGGGGCCCCGGGGAGAGGGTGCCATCCGCCATTTTGGCGTGCCGTCAGGATGGTTGACCGGCAGATCAGCTGCCATAAAATCTGCGGTAAATGCCGTATACCAGAAAATCTGCTGGGCGATATTTCCGCGTGCGGGTACCGCTCCTGCCTGGGAAAAGTTCATACTTCTCGCTTCGGGCGGTGCGAACTTATCCAGCCATTCGATATATTTTCTGGTCGCAAATACCGCCGCGGGGCCGTTCAGTGCACCACCACGCGTTACGCTGGCACCGACAGGATGACAGTTATCAACCCGAATACCCCATTCATCGACCGGCTGCCCGTTGGGCCGGCCCGGATCTCCGACGCCCGCCATCGACAACCAGGCATCGGAAAAACGCCAGCCCAACGACGGCTCCACCCGACCATAATCCATATGCCCGTATACCCGCTGACCGTCGATCTCTCTGACATAAACACTAAAGAATTCAGCAATATCCTCATAGGCCGACCAGTTGACCGGCACATCCAGTTCGTAACCGTAACGCGCCTTAAAGCGCTGGCGTAAATCCGCTCGCGAAAACCAGTCCTGCCGGTACCAATAGAGGTTGGCGAACTGCTGGTCGGGTAACTGATACAAACGCCCATCAGGGCCGGTCGTGAAACTTACGCCGATAAAATCCTGCAGATCGAGACTCGGTAGCGTGACGGAATGCCCTTCACCGGCCATGAACTGATCCAACGCCACGATTTTTCCGGAACGAAA
>JBFGYY010000369.1:0-3868 GCA_041587095.1 Motiliproteus sp.
ATCCGGCTTCTGCCGGCTGCGCCGGGGGTCACTCGGCAGCAGATAATGGCATAAACCACCGATACGACGCTGCGGATGCCAAAGCGATATCGCCACGCACGAGCCCAGCAACGTCTTAACCTTTTCGCCGCTAGCGCCAAAGAAAAACTCACCGGGCTTTAATACAACCATCGGCAGATCACTCAGAAGGTTTACGATAAATAGTCGGCCTGATTAATTGCAGCTTATCGGTGACACCATTCAGGCTTTCAGAGTGCCCGACGATAAAATAGCCACCCGGTTTAAGCTTCTGCAACAAGCGCTCGACAGCAGCCCGCTTTGTCTCCAGGGAGAAATAGATCATGACGTTACGCAGAAAGATAAGGTCAAACTGACCGACATCCGGCAAGGGCGCATTCAGATTTATCTGGTCGAAGCGCACATGGCGCCGAATAGCAGGATCGATCAGAAACGTCCCCTCTTGCTGACGCACCCCTTTGAGACAAAAGCGTTTCAGATACTGCTCGGGGATTTCATGGGACACACTCATGGAGTAGTGCGCAGCTCTTGCCCGGGCCAGAATTTCGGTGTTGATATCCGATCCGAACACATCCCAACTGCCACCACCCAGATGCTCGGCGATCACCATGGCGCTGCTGTAAGCCTCTTCGCCAGAGGAACTGGCGGCGCTCCATAAGCGGAAGGTTCGGCCCGGAGTCACCGTCGGCAGCACTTCTTCTGCCAGGAAGCGAAAATGCGCCGATTCGCGAAAGAAATGGGTTTCATTAGTGGTCAGCTCATCGACCACCACCTGCATCTCCCGGGTTCCGAGATCACCGGCCATCAGACGCCGAAAATAAACGCCGTAACTATCCAGCTGATAATGGCGCAACCGTTTGGACAGGCGCCCAACCACCAGGCGCTTCTTGGCGTCAGATAAGGTAATACCAGCCCGCTCGAAGATGAGGTTCCGAAACTGATCAAACTCTTGGTTGCTGATGCTGTCAATGGGCACCCATGGCCCTCCTCTCAAGATCCCGGATGACTATGCCGGGATTATCCCTTTGAAACAACGTCGCGCCACCCCCGCAGATGCCCGGGCAGCCTATTCTGAAAGGCAGGCGCTTATCCGCGCCCGATTTAAGCAGAAGCAATTTGCATTACGCTAGCCGGGTGTCGTGTTGGCGGCCGTATGACCCAGCTGAGCCAGCTCATCGACGGATAACACCTTGGCAGGATTCAACAGCACAATAAAACTGTCGTCCACATTGGCCATGCCACTGATAAAATCAGTACGGATTTTCGCTCCGAAACTCGGTGCAGCACCGATGTTATCCTTATGCACATCCAGCACTTCACTGACCGAATCGATCACGATACCAATTTCGAGCCGGTCGCCTTCATTCTCGACTTCAACAATGACGATGCAGGTGCGTTTATTTACCGCCGAAGCCGACCAGCCGAAGCGAACCGGCAGATCAACTACGGGCACCACATTGCCACGCAGGTTGATCACACCACGCACATAGGGCGGCACCATGGGTACGGTGGTGATTTTACCGTACTCAATAATCTCGCGGATAGGCATGATGCTGAGGCCAAACATCTCATCCTGAAGCGTAAAGGTCAGAAACTGCTGAATCAGCGGCTCTTGGTCCAACGCCAGATCACCCGCATTAGGCGATGCTTGAATCAACTCTCCCATACACACTCCTGGGTCCGGTTACTAAGGGAAAACATCCGTTTAATCGCGACAGCAGCGTAACATTTTAATCGCAACAGCAGCGCAACATTCTAATAGGACCGTCATCAAAAACGCTCAAAATCTTTTTCGGCAGGAGCCGTGCCATCGGTGGCTAGACGGCTATTCTGTGCCAGAGCAGGCTTATTCTCCGGCGACTCAAAAGTTCGCATTTCTGACGCCGCGCCCAACTGCTCACGGGGTGCATTCTCGCTGTTATCAAGACGGAAGAACTCCATACGCTGCAACAGCGCCACAGCCTGACTGCTCATCTCTTCTGCTGTCGCCGCGAGTTCCTCAGAGGCCGAAGCGTTCTGCTGAGTGGTCTGATCCAGCTGGCTGATCGCCGAATTGATCTGACCCACACCGCTGGCCTGCTCCGCCGAGGCTGCCGCAATCTCCTGCACCAGCTCGGCGGTCTTGGTAATACTGGGTACGATCTCGCCCAACAGCGCACCGGCCGTTTCTGCTACCCGCACACTGTTACCCGCCAACTCGCTGATCTGCTGGGAAGCCACCTGGCTGCGCTCGGCCAGCTTTCGGACCTCGGCCGCAACAACCGCAAAGCCTTTGCCGTGCTCACCGGCACGCGCCGCTTCAATGGCCGCATTCAGCGCCAGCAAATTTGTCTGGTAGGCAATATCCTCGATAATGCCGATACGACTGGCGATCTCCTGCATGGATTTAACCGTCTCGGCCACGGCGGTGCCGCCTTCCTGGCCCTGCGAAGCCGCTTCCGAGGCCATATTGTCGGTAACCCGCGCGTTCTCGGCATTCTGATTGATGGACGCGTAGATCTCTTCCAGTGACGCGCTGGTCTCCTCGACGCTGGCCGCCTGCTGGCTGGAAGCCTGGCTCAACGATTGGGAGGTGGCGCTTACCTCTTCTGAGGCACTGGCCATGGCATCGGCATTACCGCGCACTTCGCTGACAATCTGTGACAATTTACCGCTCATATCGCTCAGCGCCAGCAGCAGCTGACCCACTTCATCTTTAGAGCGGCTCACGACTTTGGCGGTCAGATCGCCATCTGCAATCGCATTGCAGGCAACCACCGCCCGGCGCAGCGGCGCAGCCACGGAGCGGGTGATAGAGACACCCACGGCAATACCGATCACGATCGACACCGCCGAAACGATCAATAGCGCCAGTAACGCCTGATCACGTGCCGTAATACCGCTCTCTTTCGCGGCACTCATCTCATTGCCGGCCAGTTGTTCAACCTGATTCAGCAACACCGCCGCCTCGCGACCAGCCTGGTCCAGCTGCTCCATGGCATCATTGGCAGACATCATTTCCTGGATAAGGCTCCGGCGGGCCCCAATCACTCCGTCTGCCGCAGTCTGGAACACAGCGTGATCAAGATCCAGCGCTTCAACAGCTTCCCGCGCCGCCAGATTCTCCAGAGCAACGACCTTGCTGCCATCAATAACGCCGCCCTCCAGCAACCCTTTCACAAGGCGGTCAAAGACAGTGATTGTGCCCCGGTATTCCGCCTGTAAGCCATCGATCGCCGCCAGCTCGGTCATCTGCGACACCTCTTCGAGCTTGATACGCGCCTGACCGATGGACACCTTAATCTCCATGGTCGCATCGATATAGGGTACGTCCTGGGTAACAACCCGATACAGGTCGTCCTGCCCCATAGCGTCGGCAAGGCCCGACTTAACCAATTGTTTGAAAACCATCTCGGCCTGATCGGCTCGGCCAAGAATGCTGTCGTAGGCCGCCTCCATCCTGTCCATCGCCGCATCAGCCTTTTGTGCCGACACCAGCAACTGCTTACCCTGAGACATCATCGCCTGCGCGGCCTGCTGAAACTTGTCGTTATGGATCTGATCGGACTGTTTGACTAAACTGGCCAGCTCCGCATTATCGGTTTTGATGACCCGTGAACCGTTAGCCAAGACACCGCCATCGACAATCGCGCTACTATAACGATCAAACGCCGCCAATGAAGCCTGATAGTTGGCAACGATGCCCTCCAGCGCATTGGCATCATCGGTAGCGATGGTCGCCGTGGCACCTTTAAACTCCTCCATGGCATTACGGGAGCTCATCAGCGCCAGTTTCATCTCATTGGCCGCCTCTACAAGCGGTGCTTCTTCATCACCTACGGCGACCAAACTACGAGAGAGGCTGTCGATA
>JBFGYY010000370.1:0-3866 GCA_041587095.1 Motiliproteus sp.
ATTCGGTCGATTCATACCGCTTGTCTGATGTGATCAAGTCCAACGGCAGCGGATTGATAGACCTGTTCGATGGCAATGACTTCGTGGTTGATGGTGCCTATCTGGAAAACCTGCGTGCGGGTCATGACGGTGAGCTGGTGTTTGCCCTGGATGTGAATGAAAACGCCAGCGGGTCGGAGAAAGCCGAGAGTCAGGGCGTGGCTTACAAAAGCGCCACACTGACGCTGACCTTTATCGATGGCAACGTCGTGGTTCTCGATCAGTTCTCGGCCCTGACCCAGGCGATGTTGCTGGAGGAGGGCGCGAGCGGCCGCCAGTTATTTTATACCGCCATTGGTGATGCCGGTGCCAACCGGTTTAACAACGAGGGCTATGTGGGCAATACGGCCTTCGATGCCACGCTGCGCTTTGCGGTTCCCGAGCAGGTTGCCGATCTGGGGCAGCTAAGTTCGGCGCTGCTGGATGTTGAGCTGCTGGTAACCGATACCCGTCAGGGGGATCCGGAAGCGTTCTACGACTTCACCAACGGTTTTGAAAGTGTCGGTGTGCTGAATTGTGCGGATGCTGCGGCTCTGGATGATCTGGCGCCCGGTGGACCTGCGCCGGGTATGATCGACCTGCGTCCGGATCCTGCCACGGTGGTTTCCTGGCGTTATTTTCCTGCTGCCGAAGCGCATTATCTGGTGGCTTACGAGGACCTTTATCCGAATACCGGCGACTATGACTTTAACGATATGATCGTCAGCTATCAGGTCAGTGTGGGCACAACCGAGGCGCTGAATGTGAAAGTGATCCGGGTCGAAGGTTATATGGTCGCCCGTGGCAGCACCTTCAGCCACGACTGGAGCCTGGCCATCGATCTGCCTGCGGCGACGACGGGCGCAGGAACCTTGTCCTTATTCGCCCCCGGTTCGGCGGCACCTATGACGGGTTACCCCGCACAGGTTTCTTTGGCAGGCGATCTCGATATCCAACCCTTTAGCGATAGCCGCGCACTGTTGGCTAACCCGTTGGGGTCCGCTGTTGAGCAGGTCAATACCTACCTGAACCACCCCCCGCTGCAACAAGGTCAGCGCTTCTACGTTGAGCTTGAGATCGATAACAACGATGTCGACCTGAATACTCTGGCCGCCGGCGCGCCCTTCGACCCCTATCTGTTTGTGCGTGACACCAGCCAGGAAGTCCACCTGCCCAACCGCAGCATTCGCCGCTGGGATGCCATCAACCAGAAGGAAACGGCCTTTGTCGATAGCAATGGCTACCCTTTCGCATTGCTTCTGCCCAGCGACTGGGCCTGGCCGATCGAATACGTGGATATCGGCACCGCATACCCGCGCTTGCTGTCCTTTATCAACAGCAGCACCACTCAGGATACGGACTGGTATCTGTTTCCTGTCGAAGGATTAGTGCAACCGGTGACTACTGCGTTTTGGCAATGGGCGCACTAGGGGGGGGGGAGCTACAGGCCTCAAGCTGCAGGCGACAAGCAACCCCAATGGTATGACCCCGATTATGTCATTATTATGTTGGTGTGACAGGTAGCATAGAGCAACCGAACACATACCGGGACGCGTTTAATGACCAGTAATTTCATCGCAATTACGCGGCGTCAGATCGAGGCTGAGGACGAAGCCGCTGTTTTTGAAATCTTTGCGGCAACCCAGGGTGGTAAGTTTCAGCAAGCGGGTTTGCCGTCGACGCTTATCGCGCAATTGCTGCAACAACAGTACTGTGCGCAACAGGCGCAGTATCGACAGCAGTACCCTGAGGCTCACTATGAGCTGATCTTTCTTGGAGAAGTGCCTGTTGGATATCTTTATACAGATTGTAGCGGGCAGGGGATGCGGCTGATCGACATCGCTCTGTTGCCAGCGTCACGAGGCCAGGGTATCGGCTCTCAGGTGGTTAGCGACTTGATCCGGCAGGCGAATGTGAGTGGCAAGCGGATCGATGCGCATGTTGCGATCGGCAATCCGGCTTGGGATCTTTGGCAGCGGTTGGGTTTCGAGTGCGTCGCAGATGACGGTGTACACCGGACGATCGTCCGCCAGCCTGATTAGCATGAAGGGAGGACGCTGCCGGAACCTGTCCGGCAGTCAGGGGCAGATCCTGTTCGGCCATGCCGTGTTAATTTCGCGACGGAAAAATGCCGTTCAATGCGATGATAAAGTTAACAGTCTGGAAGGGTTGTACATTGGTATGCGACTGGCCTCCGCCCATATTGGTGATCGCTGCTGACGCCATATCGGCGTCGGGAATATTTGTACTGTAGGTTGCCGTCGACGCCCCGGCATCGTTGGCCCAGATAGCGCCTTCGGCAACATTGGTGTGGCCGGCGCCAACGGTCTTGTCGCATTTCGCCTGGTGCGTATGGGAAGGCATCTGGGCTGTGGTCAGTGTTACGTCCTCAGCACCGCCTTTCTCGCCAAGTCGTCTAGAGCTCAGCCCCGGGCCATTCCCCGGATGCATCGGTACCCGGCCACGCAGCTCTGGCAGGCCGAAAGTGGTGCGACCATCCCCCCCGTAAGTTGTGCCAAGTATTGAAAACAGCGCCTGAAACTGACTGATTTGCAATAATTGGCCATCGCAAAAGGCCCAGTTACGCGGGGCGAAGTTGCCTCCAAACATCACAATCTGTCCGATAAAGGGTTCTGCCATGGTGGACTCCTGTCACTCTTGAGTGAATTACAGTCTAAGCTTGCCGGTTATGTGCGCAGCGTAAATTGGGTCGTGTAACCCCCTTTGATGCTTTCAGACGGTTCGAGATAGACCAGGTGAGTACCTAACTGCGGATGACCGAGCGCGTAGATGGCGGCAGGTAGTTCTGATCCCAGCGACGCAAATCCGGCCTTTTGTTTCAGCAACAATCCAAACTGGTCCAACCCCGGTGCTTGCGGGCCGCTACGCACCTCAACCAGTTCGAGGCGCACGGCCTGACCGTCGACGCTCAGACAGCGAAACTCCTGGTGCAGCAAGGCTTGAAACGCTTGCGTTGATGGCTTGCTTGAGTGGGTTGTTTTTTGTGCGCTTTGACAACCACCTGCTGCCAGCACATATTGCGGTGTCATCAATAGCGCTGCCCCGGCGGCGCAACTGCCTAAAAATGCTCGTCGATCTTTCATAAGAGCTCTCCCGTTAGATCTCCACTTCGCGGCTACTGCGCTTCGAAGTGAAGCCTTATCGATTAATTTCGCGACGGGAATGTTCCCTGTAGCGCAATAATGAAATTTACGGCCAGGAAGGGCTGCATATTATTGTGTGCCTGATTGCCGCCGGTGGCATTGAGGGCGTTCGTTGCCATATCGGCGTCGGGTGCATTCGTGCTATAGGTCGCCGAGGCGGCACCGGCATCGTTGGCCCACACACTGCCTTCGGCAACGTTGGTGTGACCAGCGCCAACCGTCTTGTCACACCTGGCCTGGTGCGTATGCGAAGGCATCTGGGCTGCGGTCAGTGTTACCTCCTCGGCACCGCCTTTCTGGCCAAGTTGGCGAGTGCTCAGCCCTGGGCCACTTCCTGCGTGCATCGGCGCACGGCCGCGCAGGTCGGGTAAGGCGAAAGTGGTTCGGCCGTCGCCGCCGTAGGTTGTGCCAAGAATAGAAAAAAGCGCCGAATTCTGCGAAATAGGTAATAATTGACCGTCACACAAAGCCCAGCCGCGCGGAGCGAAATTGCCCCCAAACATGATGATTTCACCTAGAAAGGGATCCATATGTCCTCCAATGTTCCGTAATTATGATTTTGCCTGGACGGCAGACGTGATTAATCTTTGTTTAGTTATTTTTTCTGTTACGCCGGCGGCGCAGTCCCAGCATCGTCAAACCGACTCCCATCAGGGCCATAGAAGCCGGCTCCGGTACCACTCC
>JBFGYY010000371.1:0-3862 GCA_041587095.1 Motiliproteus sp.
CGAACAGGAACAGCAACGTCAGCTAGCCCTGGAACAGGCGCGCAAACTGCTCGCCGATGAGGCAGCAAGCAAGCAGTAAAGGCGCTAAGCCAGCAGGCAGGTTCCCACGGAGCCTGCCTGCTTGATTCGCGCTTCCCTCCCAGCCCGGTCTCGCGCCGGCATCGCAACCCAAAACACAGCAATCAAAATCGACTTATGATTTTCAATAATGAATTGCGATTACAGCTCAGCGTATATCCGCTGCCCCCCTGCTGTTAATACGCCTGTTACGATAATCAAAAAAGTCTTTTGATTATTAAAAACATACTATGAATATCTAAAGCCAACACAAGCAATCAATAAAGACTCTGGATAATCATATTTCTATTTTGATAGAAAATAACTACCCGCCTTGTTATGGATTGCTGCAGCCGGGAGGCGCTTTTAGCACCGACAACCGCTGTTCAAACTCCTGCTGGTCGATCTCACCCCGGGCATAGCGCTCACGCAGCAGCTTGATGGCGATATCCTGCGCCGCCTCATCGCGCTGTACGCTGCTCAACTGCCGGAACAGATATTTCAGCAGCAACACCACCGCCGTGATCATCAGTACCCAAAACAGCAGCATCGGTATAAATCCGAAGCCCATTCCCCAACCTCCATGCCCCCATGCGTCATGCCACATTGTCGTACCCCTCCATTCTTACAGACCGTCAAACACGCTTTAGTTAAGAATAGCCTTATATAACTATGCCGGTAGCTAAACAGGCAGCCGGCCAAAGAAAAATAACAGATTGCTGGCTCCCGAACGGCTCGCGCGGCACAATCATTATTTACCTTGTGACTCCAACGGTTCGAAGGATCTGTCGCCATGACCAAACATCACGCGGTCTGCCCGCATGACTGCCCCAGTACCTGCGCACTGCAGGTCGAACGGCTGAACGAGCAACAGATCGGGCGCATCCATGGCGCGAAGAGCCAGCCTTATACCCAGGGCGTGATCTGTGCCAAGGTTGCCCGCTACGCCGAGCGCGTGCATCACCCCGATCGCCTGACCACGCCGCTGTTGCGCGTGGGCCCCAAAGGGGTCGGTCGGGAGGCCTTCCGGCCCATCAGCTGGGATGAGGCCTTAACGCGCACCGCCAACGCCATGCAGACGGCCAGCGACACATTCGGCGCCGAGTCGGTCTGGCCGTTTTTTTATGCCGGAACCATGGGGCTGGTACAACGCGATGGAATCGAACGGCTGCGCCATGTAATGGGCTACTCGCGCCAGCATTCCACATTCTGCATCACGCTGGCCGACGCCGGCTGGATGGCCGGTGTCGGGGCCAAGCGGGGGGTCGATGCCCGCGAACTGGAACACAGTGACCTGATCGTTATCTGGGGCGCTAACCCGGTACATACCCAGATCAACCTGATGCAGCACGCCGCCCAGGCCCGCAAAACACGGGGAACCCCTATCGTGGTGGTCGACCCCTACCGCACGGCCACCGCCAAAAAAGCCGATATGCACCTGATGCTGCGCCCCGGCACCGACGGGGCGCTGGCCTGCGCCGTTATGCATGTGCTGTTTCGCGAAGGTTTCGCCGACCGGGACTATCTTGAGCGCTATACCGACGACCCGCAGGGTCTGGAGCAGCATCTGGTCAGCCGCACGCCCGCCTGGGCCGCAGCGATAACCGGCCTCGACGAAGCGCAGATCATCGAATTTGCCCGCTTGTATGGCAGGCATCAGCGCAGCTTTCTGCGCCTTGGCTATGGTTTTACCCGCTCGCGCAACGGCTCGGCCAACATGCATGCCGTCAGCTGCCTTCCGGCGGTGACGGGAGCCTGGCAGCACCCCGGCGGCGGGGCGCTCTATAGTCAGGGGGCCTTGTACCCGCTTGACCGCAGCCTGATCACCGGCAGCGATGCGCTGGACGGTTCGGTGCGCCAGCTCGATCAATCCCGTATCGGCCCGATCCTGTGCGGCGAGGCCCGCGATCTGGGTAACGGCCCGCCGGTGAAGGCCCTGTTTATCCAGAACACCAATCCGATGGCGGTCGCTCCGGAGTCGGCCCGCGTGAAGCAGGGTTTCAGCCGTGATGATCTGTTTATCTGCGTACACGAGCAGTTTATGACCGAAACCGCCGCCATGGCCGATATCGTCCTGCCGGCCACCACCTTTCTGGAACACGACGACCTGTACACCGCCGGCGGGCACACCTTCCTGCAGCTCAGCCAACAGCTGATCGAGCCATTGGCGCAGACACGCTCCAACCATTGGGTGATCTGCGAACTGGCCAAACGACTCGGCGCCCGCCACCCGGGCTTTGACATGAGCGCTTTTGACCTGATCGACACCACCCTGCGGCGCTCCAAGCTGCCGGATGCCAAGACCCTTGCCGCCAACGGCTGGCATGACTGTGCCCTGCCCTTCGAACAGGCGCATTTTCTGGACGGCTTCGGCCACAGCGATGGACGCTTCCGCTTCAAGCCGCAATGGCCGGCGGGCAGTACCATGCCCGAGTGGCCCGATCATCAGGCCATCACCGACGCGGCAGACCCGCAGCACCCGTTCCGCCTGGTCACCGCGCCGGCACGCAACTTCCTCAACAGCAGCTTCACCGAAACACCCAGCGCCGAAAAACAGGAGGTCAGACCCCAGTTGCAGATCCATCCGGATGACTGTGCGCGTTTGGGTCTGCAAGATGCTGAGCTGGTCAGAATCGGTAACTCGCGCGGCTCAGTGCTGTTGCATAGCAAACGCTTCGATGGTTTACAGCCCGGGGTGGTGATTGTGGAAGGAATATGGCCCAACAAGGCCTTTATCGAAGGCCTGGGCATCAATGCCCTGACCAGCGCCGAACCGGGCTTGCCGCTCGGCGGTGCGGTGTTTCACGACACCGCCATCTGGGTTCGCCGCGAGGTCGCCGATTAAAACCCGGTATCCTTCACGTTCTCCATGACGACAAAGGTACTCGACTGGAGAACGTGGGGCAGCGCCGAGATCTGCTCTCCGAGCACCATCCGGTATTCCGCCATATCCCGGGTGCGGACCTTCAACAGGTAATCGAAATTGCCGGCGATCATATGGCACTGCTCCACGGCCGGGATATTGCCAACCGCGTCATTGAACGCCGTCAACGCCTTGCTACTGGTGTCGCTGAGCGTGACCTGGGCAAAGGCGATATGGCTTAGCCCCAGTTTGGTCTGATTCACCAGCGCGGTATACCCCATGAGATAGCCCTGCTCTTCGAGCCGGCGCATACGCACCTGACAGGGAGTCTTCGACAGGCCGACCCGGGAGGCAAGCTCGGTGACGGTGATGCGTCCGTTTTTCTGGAGTTCATTGATGATGGAATGATCCAGCCTATCCAAATCGGCCATAATATTTCTCCAGATCGGTCGTTATTATTTGTTGTGACTCGGCGCCGCAGCGCCCGTTGGCTATGGTCCATCCGTCTGCAGCGGTGTAGCCGACAAGCGGATGTTCATGGGCCGCGATGCCAGGGGCTATTATTCAGCGGGGGGGCGGGCCATGGCGTCTTGCCGCCTCGCGCCAGCCCCCTGCCCATCAGGCCGGAGGGCGCACCACAAGCCAAGCCTAGTCTATTCGTCCTTTATAAGCTTTTTTACGTTTAAAAACGATATTTTTTCTGCTTCACAATAGTCGATATATACCGCGTTTATAAGATCAACAGAGAAATAGGCCTTTTTGAAATCGGTAGACTGGGGGATACCAATAAACAACGAGGAACAGGAGATGGGGCAGATGCAAACAGTAAAGCTGACAACAGCCGATTGCCGGGAAACAATTCGTAATTATTACCTGGCAGATGAATACAAGGTTATCAATGAGCTGATTGCCGATGCCCAGATCGCGCAAAGTGACCGCGAC
>JBFGYY010000372.1:0-3859 GCA_041587095.1 Motiliproteus sp.
AGATACAAGCCCCGGCATAATGGGCACGAATCGCCGCGCCGGATTTGTGCCTGTTGCCAAGCCATTCTTTGTCGACGCGGGTTCTGTTGGCTTGAAAAACACGCCGCGAACGTCTGCCGTATATGGTTTCAGATGCTGCATTGCACATGCAGCGTCGAAACTTGCAGTTTTTTTTCGTTGAAATCGGTATGATTAGCGCATTTTGTTGCCAGCCACTCAAGAGACAGCACTGAACGCGTATGGGGATTAAATCAGATTTGTGGATTCGTCGTATGGCGAATGAAAAAGAGATGATTGTGCCGTTCGAATCCGGACAGGTACGGTCGGCCAACGGTGAGAAAATTGTATCCTACGGCACGTCCAGTTACGGATACGATGTGCGTTGTGCCAATGAATTCAAGATATTCACCAATATCAACTCTTCGATTGTCGATCCGAAAGACTTTGACCATCAGAGCTTTGTCGACGTGGTATCCGATGTTTGCATTATCCCGCCTAACTCGTTTGCTTTAGCGCGGACGGTGGAGTACTTCAAGATTCCCCGCGATGTGCTGACAATATGCCTGGGTAAGAGCACCTATGCACGCTGCGGTATTATCGTCAATGTGACGCCGCTGGAACCCGAGTGGGAAGGGCACGTGACCCTGGAGTTTTCCAACACGACGCCATTGCCTGCAAAAATTTATGCCAACGAAGGTGTTGCGCAGATGCTGTTCTTTGGCGGCGATGAAGTCTGCGACGTGTCTTATAAAGACCGTAACGGTAAATATATGGGACAGACGGGTGTCGTGGTGCCTCGGACCTGATGATGATCCCCGATTACGAAAAAATCACCGCCTTTTGGTGTGAGGTTCAGGACACCATCGAAAATCTGTTTTCAGAAGACGATGAATTCAATGCCGGGCACCTCTTGAAGCTGTACGAAGAGAGTCTGAAAGAGATCGACCAGAATCTCACCTTCCATTTCGAGAAAGACGATGAAGCCGAACGCATCGAGATGATCTTTGGCTGTGATGGTTATGCGCAATCGATCGCTTCAGTGCTTAGCCTGGTGGAAGCAGCACCGGTTATCGATGGTATTCAGATCGTTGCCTTTAACAGCCGCCACGACCCGTTGCCGGCCTGTATTCGTGTCGGCGATGATGACTTTGCGCTCGAGCGCTTTTGGTTTGCCAGCCGACTGACGGACGGTGAGTATCATCTTTCGGTGTTTCTCGATGAGCCGGGTGATACCGGAGAGAACCCGCAGGTTGAGGCGGCCATGATCTATCTCGATGCGGTGCTGGGTGAATTTGATCTGATGACCCGGGTCTCTACGTTGAGCTGGTATCCTCTGCCTGTTGAGCCTCTGGACCACGGTTTAAAACCGCTTGGCGAACTGCGAGCGGTGTTTGATGCCCAGCGCACTGAGATCAATCTGATCGGTGTCACACTGCACTAGCGCTGAGTTGCGTATTACGACACTTTAACTCTGCCTGGTCCTGAAACAGAGTCAACATTATTCAGGACGGCGTTCTCGAACTAAAACGGAGTGCTCGAACTAAAACGCAGTACCCGAACTAAAAAAGGCGCCTAATCGGCGCCTTTTGCGTTCCAGATGGATCTTTTATTGTTTTAGTTGCAGAGAAGTTCGATCACTTACATGTTCGGAACAGGCCTGTGGCTTTTAATGTACTTCTGCTTTCCTTTAAAGTGCTTCTGTTTTCCTTTAAGGTGCATTCCCGGCTGGCTTGTACAAGCTAATCCTGTACGAAGCCTGAGAATGAGTTCGTCACAAATTACGTCTATCGATATCGATCGTTAAGCGTTTGATCAATTATTCGAGAGCACGTAGATCGTTTCTTCTTCTGTTTCTTCTTTCATCCAGATCAGCATGTTTTTCTCCAATGGCGTCGCAGCTATGTGGCTTTCTTCTATGTAATCGGAAAGCTCTTGTTTAACTTTAGTCAAAAAGTGCGATTTCGCTACTTGATTTTCATCAATAGTGCGTCTGTGAAGAGATAAAGTTATAAAATTTGCCTGCATGCATAAAAAAACCCGGTAGTTAAGACCGGGTTTTTATTGCTATTCATTTGCCTGAGTATTAGAAGTTCTTACGCACCAGCTTCTGCAATTCGCCGATCAAGCCATTTCGGAAGGCCAGTACGCAGATAATAAACACGACCCCCATGACCACGTGTATATAGTTAGCCAGCGGGCTGGAGGCTAGAAAGTTCTGCATACTGACGATGGTGGCAGCGCCCAGCACCGGGCCCCAGATGGTACCCATGCCGCCGAGCAGCGTCATCAGGACGACTTCACCGGACATAAACCAGTGTACGTCGGTCAGTGAGGCGAGCTGGAAGACCAGGGCTTTGGTGGAGCCGGCCAGACCGGCCAGAGTCGCGGAAATAACAAAGGCAAACAGTTTGTACTGGTTGACCTTGTAGCCTAATGAGATGGCGCGAGGTTCATTCTCCCGGATCGCTTTCATCACCTGGCCAAAAGGGCTGTGAATGGTGCGGTGAATCAGCAGGAAGCCGCCGATAAAGACCGCCAGTACGAAGTAGTACATGCTCATGTTATCGCTCAGGTCGATCAGGCCAAACAGACTTCCGCGTGGCACACCTTGCAAGCCGTCTTCACCGCCGGTGAAGGGCGCCTGCAGGTAGAAGAAGAACGCCAGCTGAGCAAGGGCCAGGGTGACCATGGCAAAGTAGATCCCTTCGCGGCGCACCGCCAGCTTTCCGTACACGAAGCCGATAGCGGCAGAGGCGATTACTCCGGCAAGGATGCCCAGTTCCGGGGTCAGGTTAAAGTTCAGCATCATGTAACCGGTTACGTAAGCGCCGGTGCCAAGAAACACCGCATGGCCGAAGGAGAGCAGGCCGGCGAAGCCGAGTAGCAGGTTGAATGCACAGGCGAACAGTGCAAAGCAGAGAACCTTCATCAAAAAGACGGGGTAGAGTACCAGGGGGGCAACCATCGCCAGCCCCAGAAGTGTCAGGTTGAGTTTGTAATTATTCATGCGAGCTATACCTCAATACTGTTGTGTTTGACGCCCAAGGTGTCGATAAGGGGCTGAAAGAAGGCGTGATCTACGCCTCTTTACCAAACAATCCGGCGGGTTTGATGAGCAGGACCAGTACCATGACCAGGAAGATCACTGTATTGGAGGCTTCGGGATAAAAATACTTGGTCAGGCCTTCTACGACCCCCATCGCCAGGCCGGTAATGATGGCTCCGCCAATGGAGCCCATGCCGCCGATAACAACAATGGCAAATACGACAATCAGTATGTTCGAACCCATTTCAGGAGATACGGAATAGACGGGGGCGGCCAGTACGCCGGCTAAACCGGCCAGTGCGACACCGAAGCCGTAGGTGAGCGTGGTAATCAGCGGTACATTGATGCCGAAGGCCTGCATCAGCTGCGGATTTTCGGTTCCCGCTCGCAGGTAAGCACCGAGCTTGGTCTTTTCGATCAGGTACCAGGTTGCACCGCAGACGACCAGCGAGAAGAGAATGATCCAGCCGCGGTAGTTCGGCAGGTACATGAAGGGCAGGCGGGTGCCGCCTTTAAGCTCGGCCGGGACAGGATAAGACAGTCCTGATGACCCGTACCAGTGAGTGAACAGCCCTTGCAATATCAACGCGATACCAAATGTTAACAGCAGGCTGTACAGGTGATCTTCATTCGCGATGGGGCGTATCAGCGTACGCTGCAGAATAATACCCAGCGCGCCGACAGTCAGGGGGATCACGATCAGCGCTACCCAGTAGTTCATCTCCAGGTATTCCAGACCCATCCAGGCTCCGAAGGCCCCCAGCATATACAGGGCACCATGGGAAAAATTGATAATCTTGAGCAGTCCGAAGA
>JBFGYY010000373.1:0-3849 GCA_041587095.1 Motiliproteus sp.
AGAGCCTGCGCCGACAATGATGAAATCGTAAGAGGACTGCATCAGTTGATCTCCAACAGGTTGCGAATAACATTTCCCACCAGGGTGGCGCCATCTTCACCCGCAGGGTCCGCACTCATCCGGTTGTGGCAGTAGGCCACGGCGAGCCCGGTACGCGGATCGGCCCAACCCAGCGATCCCCCGGCCCCGGGGTTGCCAATGGCCGTCGCCGTAGCCAGGGCCAGTGTTAGCGGACACTGGCCGTCGTATTTCCAGAAACCGCCCTGACTCAGAGGCATGGGCATACCGAAAAAAACCGGGTCCGGCAGGGTGCCACCCGGACGCATGTCACAGGCTTTTACCACCCGCTCCGCCGACAACAGCGTCCTGCCGTCCAGCGTACCCCGATTGGCCAGGATCGCCCAGAATCTTGCCAGGCTGCGAGCATTGAAAATTCCGCCGACGCCGGCAATGGTCGCACGCCTGACTGCAGGCAGCTCAAAAATATCCGGTGCCAGTCGAATCTCATAGGGCATTGCTTGTTCCAGCACCGACCCCGCCGGTGGAGGCTGCATATTGAGAGCGTCCACCAGTTTCGCAATGCGTGATTCCACCTCCGCCGGCGCACCAATCCACAAATCCTCGATCCCGAAAGGTTCACAGATCTCCTCGCGAACGAAGTCGCGAAAGCTTCTTCCCCGAGGATCGGTGCGACGCACAATCTCCCCAATCACCCACCCGAACGACACGGCCTGGTAGGCCGGCTCGCCAAGCGGCAAGATCGGTTCGAGCCTGGCGATTTCCGCCACCGTTGATTCCCAGTCACAAATGGATTCCGGGGTGCTTCCAGGAGGCATTTGCGGAGTTCCCGTGCGGTGGGACAGCACATCCCGCACTGTGACAGTCTCTTTACCGTGACTGCCGTATTGCGGCCAGTAGCGGGCAACGGGCTGGTCGTATTCCACCAACCCACGCTCCGCCTGCAGGTGCAGAGCGGTAGCGGCAACGCCTTTGGTTACCGAGAACACATTAAACAAGGTATCTCCGTCGACCATGGCGCCCTCGGCAGGATCGGTTTTGCCCGCCCACGCATCCACCACCAGCTCTTCACCGAGATAAGCGGCTACCTGAACGCCCACCTCTTTACCTTCGGCAACCAGCCGTTGCAACAATTCTCGTACTGCGTTGTTTACCGTCGAAGTCATGTTCTTCTTATTGTCCATTGTTCGCCGCTCCACAATGTCCGTTCACCATTAAAGTCCGTTCGCCGCTAACCGACACACAGCACGGCTTGTGCCCTGCCAGACCCGGCTTTCACTGGGCGACACACAGCGGGGAGAACACATAGTGGCTCGACGGGAGGAAAAGCCCTCAGCCGCCTATATATCCAATATTGGATATAAATATTGATATATGGATACATAGTGTCTAAAGTAGCCCGATATTGTCAAACGCAATTTCCGGGTAAGGGGCAATCAAAGGTGAATTCAGGCGCCAATGGCAGGGTAATAAAGATCATCAACTTCCTCACCACCCATCCCGAGGAATCGTTTAACGTATCGGAGTTGTCAGAGCGACTCGATATCAGTTTCGGCTCCACCCATCGGGTGCTTACCGCCCTCACCCAGGCCGGCTACCTCTATCGTCACCCCAAGCACAAAACCTACTCCCTTGGCCTGGCACTTCTGGCTATCGGTCAGGTGGCGATGGGCAAGCATCAGGCGGTTGCGGTCGCCCAGCAAGCGCTACAGAAACTCGCCGACGAATTCCACGCCAGATTCATTATCAGCGCGATCACCCATAATGAAATTCTCTATCTTGCGACAGTAGGCGCCGCACTGCAGAGCCAGGGCGCCACCCGCTGCGGTGATCGTCGGCCCTTTATCCCCCCTCTGGGTCTATGCCATGTGGCCTGGGCAAACCGGGACGCGAGAACAGCCTATCTGCAACGAGCTCCGGCCGAACTCTCGAACAAGATGAGAAGCCATGTAGAACGCGCCTTCGACCTCATACGCCAGCGAGGTTACTCGATGGGCGCCATGTACGACGGCATCAAGGCTTTGCGCAAAGTGATCAGCGACCACGTCGACAGCTATCATTCCAGCGATTACTGGAGTGCTTTGGAACAGGCAATCGGCCAGCTTACGGAACAGGAAATTCAATTGCTCTCCGGCGACGATGTCGAACCAGCAGAAGCCAGTCATATTTCAGTACCCGTATTTTCCCCCACCGGCGAGGTATCTCTCGAGCTGACCATGAGAGGCATACCGCCCGGCGTCTCTGCGCCACAGCTGGAGACAATGGCCGAACGAATGGTGGAAGCGGCCGCTCATGTCACCCGGAAAACTTACGGGCGCAAGCCAAAAAAATACGATTAACGCAGCCGTCCCAGAGAAATTTCATGAAAGCCATTCGCTTACGCACCCCAGCCAGTATCGATAACCTCTACATGAGCACCAGCCCTGCGACTGCTCCCGCAGCCGGTGAGATTAAAGTTCGCCTTTATGCGGCGTCTGTCAACTTTCGGGATGGACTGGTGGTCAACGGTTTTTTTCCCGCCCAAGATGGCCTGATACCTTTGTCTGATGGTGCAGGTGAAGTTGTTGCCATCGGCGCAGACGTGACCGAGTTTAATGTGGGCGACAGTGTCGTCAGCACCTTTCACCCAAACTGGGTGACAGGCCACATGGAGCGCACCGATCTCACTTGCAGCCCGGGAGGCCCTGCCGATGGCTTTGCCTGTGAGTACACTACCCGCCCTGCCACACATTTTACCCACGCACCGAACGGGCTCCGTCACGCTGAAAGCGCCACCCTCACTTGTGCCGGCGTTACCGCCTGGCGTGCCGTCGTGACCGATGCCCAGGTCAAACCAGGAGACTGGGTATTAATTCAGGGGACCGGTGGCGTTTCCCTATTTGCCCTGCAATTTGCCAAAGCCTGCGGCGCACAGGTGATAGCCACTTCATCCAGCTCCGACAAGCTTGAACGGCTGCAAGGGCTGGGAGCAGACCATGTCATAAACCATCGCCAAGAAGAACAATGGGGTGAGCGCGCAGCTGCGCTGACTGGTGGTCGCGGAGTGGATCTGGTGGTGGAAGTGGGCGGCCCCAATACCATGGCGCAGTCCATGGTTGCAGCCCGCACCGGTGCTCACCTGGCCATTATCGGTGCCGTTGCCGGATTTGATATTGATACCATTCCCTTTGCCACCCTCCAAGCCAAACGCCTGCGCCTGCAGGGGGTAACCGTAGGCAGTCGTGCAGATCAGATCAACATGGTGCGCGCTATTGAGGCCAATGGTATCCGCCCGATCGTTGACAAAACTTTTCCTCTCGAGGCACTGGCAGATGCGTTTGTCGCCCTGCAGCAAGGGGGACACTTTGGCAAACTGGCTATCACCATATAAGAGGAAAAGCACAACAGGGAGAGCCTAAGCGTCGAAATCAGTTGCGACAACTCTCAATGGGTGGATATCCGCTTAGCCACCAGAAGTAGCAGCAAATTCCTGCGGTCTCGGGCCTAAACTAAAGAGAAGATAAGCGGCAACAAGCGAGAGCAAAAACGCCGCATAGATAAAGGAAGTGTAGGTCCCGGTTAAGTCGTACACCAGCGCGGCCACAGTGGGACCAAAGCCACCACCTATGGCAATCATGCTCGACATGATTCCAAATATCTTGCCATAGTTGCGAAGCCCGCCATAGACGCTGGTTAGATACGCACAAATCTGCAGCTTGGTCCCGGCCGCATAACCGATAACGATCAGGCCGACGATAATAAGCCCGGTGCTATCCACCTGTTTCAGCAGCAGAAGGAACGCAAACCCGGATACCCCCAGCGTGATACCACCCACCACTCCGGCTTCGTACC
>JBFGYY010000374.1:0-3845 GCA_041587095.1 Motiliproteus sp.
CTGCCCAGGCTTTCCAATGGTTGCTGGCTGTTGTCACGGATGCCTCCCTGAATAAAGGCGATATCAGCCTGACCACTGCGTAAGCGCTGCAGGTTCTCGACAGAGCCTGCGCTCGACACTATCTCCAGAGTAATACCATTATGCGCCAGAGCTTGCTGATACTGCTGCGCAAACTGGTAGTAAGCATTATCAGGATGTCCTGTTGTCATGCGGATATGGTTGGGAGGAGCGGGCTCGACAAATTGATAGGCGATGATAAAACCAGCAAGAATTAGCAGTGCACCACCGCCATAGAGTAGTACGTGATCACGAAAAGATTGGGATTTATGCTGTGTCTTCATGTTGCAGGCATCGCGAGATTCGTACCCTGCATTATGAGCGTTAGGAGCGCAGAATCAATACTGGTGGCCACGGGAGCAGATATTGTGCAAAAAAAAACCGCAACCTGTTGGCTGCGGTTTGATCGTATGCCTGGCGCTTTAAGCCGCCATGCAAAGGTGTGTCTTAGGCGAACAGGTGCTTAACGCCGTCACGCTCTTCCATCAATTCCTGCTGTGTGGCAGTCATTTTCTCACGGCTGAAATCGCTGATTTCCAGACCGTCGACGATGGTGTACTGGCCATTCTTACAAGTGACAGGGAAGGAGTAGATGATACCTTCTGCGATGCCGTAGCTGTTGCCGTCGCTTGGGATAGCCATGCTAACCCAGTCGCCTTCCTGTGTTCCCAGAGCCCAGTCACGCATATGCTCAACCGCTGCATTAGCGGCAGAAGCTGCGCTGGAAAGGCCGCGAGCTTTGATGATTGCTGCGCCGCGCTGCTGAACTTCAGGAATGAAGGTTTCCTTGTACCAGCTGTCTTCTACCAGGCCTGTTGCAGCGGCGCCGGCAATGGTGGTGTTGCTGATGTCTGGATACTGAGTCGCAGAGTGGTTGCCCCAGATGGTGACTTTCTTCACGTCAGTAACGTGCTTGCCAGACTTGTTGGCCAGCTGCGCAGCGGCACGGTTGTGGTCCAGACGGGTCATTGCAGTGAACTGCTTAGGATCCAGATCTGGTGCATTCTGCTGGGCAATCAGTGCGTTGGTGTTGGCTGGGTTGCCTACAACCAGTACTTTAACGTCACGGCTGGCGTGATCGTTCAGTGCCTTGCCTTGTACGGAGAAGATTGCCGCGTTGGCTTCGAGCAGGTCTTTACGCTCCATGCCTGGTCCGCGCGGACGTGCACCGACGAGCAGGGCGTAATCAGCGTCTTTGAATGCAACATTGGCGTCATCGCTCATGACGATACCCTGCAGCAGAGGGAATGCGCAGTCTTCAAGTTCCATGGCGACACCCTTGAGGGCATCCAGAGCAGGAGTGATTTCCAGCAGTTGCAGGATAACTGGCTGATCGTTGCCCAGCATTTGGCCAGAAGCGATTCGGATCAGCAGAGAGTAGCTGATTTGACCAGCAGCGCCAGTGACTGCAACCCGTATAGGCTGTTTCATGGAAAGTCCCCTTGTGGTTAAGATGGTTGATTCGGCAGGCAACTACAGCAATAGCCGCCAGCTCGAAGGTGCGCGGATTATAACAGCAATAAAATAATTGAGGCTATCCGTCCAAGAGGTATTAAGACCAATGGGCTATTAACCCGGGCTGGCAGACTGGCTTAAGGAATGAACCAGCATTGGCCGATAGGGTAATGTGATTAAATGCTATTGAAGGCTTACATAGGCTGACCATAACGTCAGCCCTTTAACCCGCAGGCGCTGACCGCAGCGACGTTATGTTCTTTCATAGCAAAGAGGCAGGTGGTGCGGACCGTTGAATTTCCGTCCTTCAGGCTTCCAGAGAAAGCAGCGGCCTTGTCGGGAGGATGGGTACATTGATCCTGACAGGATAAGGTTTCGCGCAATCGGTGATATCTGACAGCAGATAACCGATGGGGTAGATACCCTCAAAGGTCCAGAGGTCCCGTTTGGACGGGGGCTGAACGACATCGGACCAATCGAGGACCAGCTGGCCATCGACCTGGCTTAACTCCAGATACAGACTGTATTGGTTATCTGAGGCATCGCCGTTGTGCGTCACCGAAAAAGTGATGCCGGCACGCAACTGGCCGTCTTCGTGTTGGTTGGGCAGAACAAAGGCTCTTAATCGCCATAGTGCCCCGGACGAGGTGGTGATCCAATCGTACTGCAGTTGTTTTTTCATGCGTAGCATTACGCGCTGCAGCGTGTTTTGCGAAGAAATGCTTGTTAACTGGCTCATACTACCTCCCCTGAATCACTTCAGAGACTAAAAAAAGGGCCAAGCGATGAGTTGATATTAATCATCTTTTTCGCTTTGTGCAAGGCCCCTCTATTTGTAGGTATAGCCTAATGAGTTTGATAATTCGATCTGAAGGCATTTTTTATGTTGGATGGCTGGCGTGAATTTGCCATGAACGATGGGGCCGGTTTAAGCGCGCTTTGCAGAAAAGCGCAGAGAAATGGCTGACGCATAACAGATGTAGTGCAGGCTCGGGTGTTGGACCTGCTTTGATTGGAGGTTGTAGCGACGTTAGCGCGAGGAAGAAGGGCTACCGGCCGGTGATGGCCGGTAGCGTCTAGTGTGGGGCGTTAATGCGATGTTAGCGTAGCTCTAGCGCTAATCTGAATCCCCAGGCGTTGCGCGTGGCCGAAGGCGGGTGCCGGTAACGGCTTGCCGAGCGAGCCAGTCGTCCGATGTCGTACCAGGAGCCTCCGCGCATAACGCGCAAACTGCATTGCCCGGTTGACCAGGTTGAGCCGTCTGTGGGGGCTTCTATATAGGTGTCGTTATAACAATCCCCGGTCCATTCATACACATTACCATTGATGTCAAAGAGGCCGAAGGGGTTGGCGGGGAAGCTGCCAACCGGCGCAGGTTGTTTGCCATCGTAGCTGCTGCCACAGTCGTAACAGACGGCGCGATTCTGCTCTAGCTGATCACCCCACCAGTAGGCTGACTCGGTTTTTCCTCGGGCGGCGTATTCCCATTCAGCTTCGCTGGGCAGGCGGTACGGCAGGCCGGTTTGCTCTTGTAGCCAGTCCGCGTAAGCGTTTGC
Organism: Motiliproteus sp.; assembly: GCA_041587095.1. GTDB lineage: Bacteria > Pseudomonadota > Gammaproteobacteria > Pseudomonadales > Balneatricaceae > Motiliproteus. The sequence goes on from JBFGYY010000374.1 coordinate 3,069, forward strand.
GTCGTTCCAGCTGACATTGACAACCGGTTGCTTGCCCCGGCCCCAGCCATTGTCGTCGGGTAGGGGACGGCCGGTGGTCAGTGCAAAATAGTCGTACTGGGCGAAGGTGACTTCATGTTGCGAGAGTGCAAAAGGGTGGCTGATAAGGACACGATGGACCGGTTTTTCGTTGTCATCACCGTTTTTGTCCAGGTCGCCCATTCTGAAACTACCTGCAGGTAACACGACCATATTGGGTCCGAATACACCGGGGCGAATCTCATCTTTAAACACGGCGCCGGCCCGGAATCCATTAGGATCTTCCAGGTGGTCTTTCAGGGCATTGGTATCAACGGGAATATGGCCATGCAGTGCCAGTTGCTCGTTGGCGCGAGCTTGGGCCGGCTGAGCGCGGTCCTCGAGACGGGTAACATACTGGCTGACCTGCTTGTTGAGCTGTACCAGCATGTCCTGATCGTTACTCAGAGTTGCCAGTTCGGCAAAGACGACCTGAAGTTTCACTTTATTATCAGTGGAGGGCGCGCGGGACAGAATCTCATGCACCGCCGTCAGTTTGCCCATAATAACGGCGTGCTTGTTGTTCATCTCCCGGGTGGTGATGACGTAACCCAGCGCCACACCCAGAATGAAGGTGATGGAGGCGGTGATCAACAGGGTCGCGCGGCTGTTTTTTGGGGGCGGGTGCGCGGGTTGAGGCTGGGGTTGCGCGCTGCGTTTTGGCCAGAATTGTCCCGCGTGTTGGGGGAGCGTATCGGGGAGTCCGCTATGACTGCTATC
>JBFGYY010000375.1:0-3829 GCA_041587095.1 Motiliproteus sp.
CCAGCCATTGGGAAACTGTACGTAAAGGTACCAGCAGTGAATGGTTTCAGATCAATGACGATACCGATACCTGCATTATTGACCCCGAGGGTGCGGAGATAATTACCGAACACAAGCGCACCTGGTTTGGCGACAGTGAAATACCTATGAGCGGTGCGGCCTCGCCTCTGCTCGCCATGCGCCCCGGCGATAAACGCTACCGCTATAGCGAAGAGTTTATCTATCCCCACGATGTTATCTATGCCCTCGGTGAATTCCACACCGTAGGGGGTGGCCGCCAACTGCCGTCGACACGCCAATTATCCGGCGATGTGATCCGTGAATGGAAACGCGATTACAGCGCCCTGTTAAATCAATACGACGCCGACGGAAACGGTGAGATCGATATGCAGGAATGGCAACAGGTCCTGGCCGCCGCCGAAAAGGAGGCCCGGCAACGGCGTGGAGAGATCGCTGCCACACCGGCCATGAATGTTTTACATAAACCGCCGGCACGGGGTTATCCGTACATCATTTCCAACCACAGTCAGAAAACTCTGACGAAACGCTACCGGTATATCACCATCGCCACCCTGCTAGGCTCGGTTGGAGGCGGGGCTTTTTTTATCGCACTCTTAACCTAATCACTCTTTACCTAATCACTCTTTACCTGCGCACTATTAACCTGAGCACTGCAAACCTGCGAACTATTAACCTGAGCACTGTAAACCTGCGCACCGTAAACCTGAACGAAATAAACCATAGTCCATAAACCCGGGCACCATAGCCAACCCTATAAACGAGGTAAATCTGCTTCAGACAATAAACCGGGCAGGATAAAACTGGCCGTCAGCGGCAACAGTCTGCCGGGAAGCGAACGTCTGCTTGCCTCTCTATTCACCGAATATGCCCACGAGCCCATATCCTCTATAACTACTGATATCTGTCCCATACCATTTTAATAATCCACGACCCTTTATAAACAGGCATCGGTTGCCAGCAGGTACGACGGATCTGTAATCCGGCTGGCGCCGTAAAAAGATTACCGTCACCACTGACGCGGTATAACTACTTAGCCAATAGACAAAATATCATTACAACACGATCAAATAACCACACTCTATGGATTTCCTTACACCGATTGTCGTGTTTATTAACACGACAATCGGCAGCGCATTAAACCTCAGCCGACTCCGGCCCTGCTGTGATTCATCTTTTATTGGCACTGCCGTTGCTTACATTTTAATCAGCAGTATCTGACAACCGGCGGTTAATTAAATACCGCACCAGCCGATAAGGTATTCAGGGAACAGCTGATGACGAGGCTTAAGTCATGCGCAGACCAATAACCCCCATTGAACACCCCAGTGACATCCCGCTTCTGCTGGAGCAGAGCACGCCACCGCCGCATCTACGCTATGTTATTGCCCGCAACGGCTGTTTAAGTTGCTTCGACGCCCATAAGCACGAGCCCGGCAGCCTGCTGCGAATCAGTCTTCCTGACCTCAACGATGATTATTGGGCCTGGGTGCGGGTCCACTGGTGCTGTAAACAAGCGGACAACTTCCAGCTGGGGCTGGACTTTCTTGACCGTGAACAGGCGTTTCGCTTTCGCCTTGGTGAACAAATTGCGCAGATAAACCTCTATCGGCAACAGATTCACTCTGAAGAAGGGCGCTGGCTTGATCAGGAACAAGCCGCAAAAGAATGGATCGGTAAATTTGCGGCCGCTTTCCCTGCACATCCGGTGTGATTTGGCATATCGTTAATCAAAAGCCTGCCCTATAATGACCTCATTTTGATGCAATGAAGAGTGGAAAAATGGCACAGAAAACAGTGACTGTTGGTAACATTACGATAAATAACGATAAGCCGTTTGTTCTGTTTGGCGGTATGAACGTACTGGAGTCCCGGGATCTGGCCCTGTCGATTGCCGAGCAATACGTTGAAACCACAACCAAGCTTGGCATCCCTTACGTATTTAAAGCATCGTTCGATAAAGCCAACCGTTCATCCATCACCTCTTTCCGTGGTCCGGGCCTCGAAGAAGGCCTGAAGATCCTTCAGGAGATCAAAACCACTTTCGGCGTACCGATCATTACCGATGTGCATGAGCCGCACCAGGCTGCACCAACCGCCGAAGTTGCCGATATCATCCAGTTGCCGGCATTCCTGTCCCGCCAGACCGACCTTGTCGTCGCCATGGCAGAGACCGGTGCCGCGATCAACATTAAAAAGGCACAATTCCTGGCACCGGAAGAGATGCGCCACATTCTGAAAAAATGCTCAGAAGCGGGCAACGACCGCTTAATTTTGTGCGAACGGGGCAGCTCTTTCGGCTACAACAACCTGATCGTCGACATGCTGGGCTTTTCGGTTATGAAACAGTTCAACTACCCCATCATGTTTGACGCAACACACGCGCTGCAAATGCCCGGCGCGCGCAGCGATTCAGCCGGTGGCCGCAGAGCTCTTGTCGCCCAGCTTTCCCGTGCGGGTCTGTCTCAGGGGATCGCAGGCCTGTTCCTTGAAGCGCATCCTGACCCGGATCAGGCAAAGTGCGACGGCCCGTGCGCACTCCCGCTCGATAAGCTCGAGCCCTATCTGCAACAAATGAAAGCCGTTGATGATCTCGTTAAAAGCTTTCCAGTGCTGGTAACGGACTAAGCCGGAAACTACTCAAACAAAGCACGCTGCCAGCGAATACTTTTGCAGCACGGGTAGCGTGCCAATGAGCCAATATTAAGTTGTAAAAAGGGATATTCATGACGGGCGGTGACAATCTGGATTTTTCCTCACTGCGAAAAGGGCTGGTGCTGGGACCTGAGCACCATCAGTTTCGGTTGGTCAAACCGGTCAGCAACAGCCCGATAGGGCAGGTCTGGCACGCCCTGGACCTCTCAACAGAGACAGACACCCGTGATCCGGACCCGGTGGCGATCGAAATCGTCAACCCGCAACTGGTGAAATCCAAACAGGCACTGCATGCTTTTAAGGAGCAGGTCACCCATTGCAAACAACTCAGTCACAAACACGTAGCCCGGACATACGGTTACTTTGTCAGTCGCGAGGGCTGGATGTTTGTGGCAATGGAGCTATTTTCAACCCGTAGCCTGGCCCGCATTCTCATGGAGGACGGCTACCAACAGCTCAATGCTGAAAAAAGTCGCGTCATCCTGAGTCAGGTTGCAGTAGCACTGGATCATGCCCACAAGCAGCGTATCACTCACGGCGATCTGACACCCTGGAACATCATCATCACCCCGGATGCCGGGGTAAAACTGGTGAACTTCGCATTCCGCCAACCCCTGTTACAGCAGATTCAAAAGCAGGGGCATCGGGTCATCAATGGCGAATACCACGCACCTGAAGCGTTTGACCACGTCCCGTTATCAACCAGCTCGGATATGTTCTCTTTCGGCTGCCTGATCTATCAGCTAATCTGCGGAGCACCTCCGTTCGGGCACGAACAACCCCGTGGCGATCAGGACTCGGAACAACTCCTGCAGCCAGCGCAATTAAACGATGAGCAGTGGTTACTCTTAAAGTCTGCGCTATCGGATAATCCCGGCGATCGTCCGGCAAGTGCTTTGAGTTTTTTGAAAACGTTGCTTAAAAAATCCGATACCGGCCACAGCATTAGTCCGGCTATCGCTTCGGGGGCCGCCATAACAAGCTCTGCTCCGATGACGGCATCAACGCCACAAGCAACCAAAGATAGCGCCGCAAAAAGTCCCGCCCAGGCCTCAAACCCTGCAACGACGGCCGACAAGACAACGTCAACGGACGATGGCAGTCACAGCGGACTCCCAGATACGCTCCCTCAACACGCGGGACAATTCTGGCCGAA
>JBFGYY010000376.1:0-3813 GCA_041587095.1 Motiliproteus sp.
AACCGGGCGTTGCTGAAATTTCTCAACAGCCCGAAATGGGCCGATATCACCTACCGCTATCTGGGTGAGTAAAGCCAAGTTGGCGCGCAAGACCCTTGCACTGGAACGACGTGAGGGTCTTAGTCACAGCAAACGCACCGAAGATTGACTAGATCGAAGGGTTACATGAGGCGTCGCATGAGAAGTTGATTGAGAAGTTGATTGAGAAGTTGATTGAGAAGTTGCACGAAGAATTTAACTGGCTTTAAGCCATAATTCCGCTTCACTGCGCTTATCAAATTGCGCCAGTAAATAGCCATTCATAAATGCGAAGCTATCGACAACCCAGTTAGGGTTAGTACCAGCCCTGTGCAGGACTGCAACGCGCGCGTTCCGCAAATCTGCATGGTTTGCCAAATATTGGCCGAAATATTTCTGCTCTTCGTAGGTCAACTGCATATCCAGTTCACGAACATTAACTAATATTCTCAACGGCTTTTGACAAGAATAGGCGCTACAAACCTCTTCCACCGCTCGCAAACGGTCATTTAGAGGCACGTCATCTCTATAGATAACAGCCACAACGGCAGTCTGCGCGTCGTATTCAATCGTATATGGCACTCTGATTCCCTGAATTTCAATTACTGCTAGAGATAAATCCCTGCTCGTACGAGCCAGGCCAATTAAGGTAACCGATTGATTACATACAAACTAAAACCAAAAAACCTATAAATCTAGTCTAACAACCATTGTTCTACATCAACGCGTGCAAGCGCAGTGTTATTAGAAATGTCATTTTAGCTTCAATAGCCCTTATTTTTACATGCCTAATACGCCCCGTCAAAGCCAGCGCTTTTTCTTGAAATAGACCAGCAAGACGGTCGGTATAATAATGAACACCCCCCACAGAATCGGGTAACCCCAGCGGTATTTCAGCTCGGGCATATAGTCAAAGTTCATCCCGTAGATACCGGTCAGAAAGGTCAGCGGTATAAAGATCGAAGCGAACAGGGTCAGCACCTTCATCACCTCGTTCATCTTGTTGCTGACCCCGGTGATATAGATCTCGATCAGGCCGGACAAAATATCCCGGAAGGACTCCAGCAATTCGATCACCCGCACCGCATGATCAGACACATCCCGCAGATAGATCGCCGTCGAGGGCTGAATCAGAGCCGACTCGCTTCGTAACAGCTCGGCCATCAGTTCGCGGATAGGCGAGACATAGCGCCGGATACTGATCAGCTCACGCTTAAGCCGCTGTATCCCGTGCATGGTCTGAGGGGTTGGCCGGTCAAACAGCTCATCTTCCAGCGAGGCTACCGCTTCATCGAGGGCATCGATAAGCAGGAAGTTCTGATCGACAACAGTATCCAGAATGGCATACATCAGGTAATCGGGACCGAGGCTGCGCAGCCGCCCCTTACTGCTTCGGATTCGCGTCAGAACCGGGTCAAGCAGGTCATCGCTTTTCTCTTTAAACAGAAAGACGAAATTCTTCAGCACCAGCAAACTGATCTGCTCATAGTTGACCGAGAACGTCCCTTCCTGCAACACCAGACTCTTGAGCACCACGTACAGATAGTCGTCGTGTTCCTCAAACTTTGGCCGCTGGTGCGTATTAAGAATATCTTCGAGCACCAGCGAGTGGATAGCGAAGATATCGCCGATCTTCTCCACGATGTCGACGTTAGTCAGCCCTTCGATAATCACCCAGGTGACCGTGTCACGCGCCTTGTACTGCAGGATCTCATCCAGCGATTCGATCTGTACTTCTTCGATATTTTTCTTGTCGTAATCGACCACCGACATGCGGGTCACACTATCCAGTACTTCACCGACATGTATCAACGAGCCTGGTGAAAGCCCGCGTTTAACCGACGTGCTGTTGTACGAATCGACCATATTGAGTCTTCCTGCCCGCAGAATCACACTGATTTAACGCAAGATTATAGCCGTCATCGCTGAATAGATCTGTGTATTCCAAGACGCTGTTGCCGTCCAGCGTGATGAGCGGCCGCATCCCGTAAAAACGCGTACAATGACGGCTCGGGGGAACACAGAGCAGTAGATCGTGCTCAGCCCCTGCCGTACGATTGGATAGAGCCCAATAAAAGGAATTAAACGATGCCTGCCAAAAAAATTGCGATTGCCTGTCAGGGTGGCGGAGCGCATACCGCGTTTACCGCCGGCGTACTGATCCCTTTATTAAAAGAACACCAGAGCCCCGATCCCGCCATCAAGATTGTGGCCATGAGCGGCACCTCGGGCGGCGCGATCTGCGCCATGCTGGCCTGGTGCGAACTGTTACTGCCCGCCAGCACACCGGAAGGCCAGAGCAGACTCCGGGCTTTTTGGACCGACCCATACCCCCGGGGAAATGCCAGCGCCGCCCCCGGCGCCGCATGGCTAACCGATCTGGTTGATTTTACCCTCAGCGGTCGCCTGCCCTGGCAGCATCTCACCGATAGCCTGCGCACCGAGATGGTTGAGCGCGCCAAGCCACTGGCCGCGTTGCAGGAAAATTCCCCGCTGCATATCAGCGTCGACAGCAATCCCTACTTTTTCCAGCGCATGTTCGAAATACTGGGGCCGCAGCCGCGCCGGTCCGCGCTGACACCCGACACGGGCAAGCCTTCCGATTTCTGGGCGGAGTATATGCAAAACTGGTGGCAGAATTTTTATGCCAGCAGCGAGGAACTGATCACAGGTGCCGCGTTTCGTAACGAATCCGACGTGCAAACCTTATTCCGCTCGCTGCTGGAGCGACACATCAGTGCCGAAGATATCGAGCAAGCGACGGCGCGTCTTGACCAAAATAACGACTATCCCAAGCTGCTGCTAGGCGCGGTCGACGTCCTCAAGACCCATCCGATCCACCAGCAGTGTGACGCCGAGACAAGCGATAAACTCGAGTCCAATTTCAAAACCTTTCATATCGATCAGATCATTCGCGACAAACCAGCCGCAACCGTCCGCAGCGCCGTCATCAATGCCGTACTGGCCTCGACCGCGCTGCCCCTGCTGATGCGCGCCGTACCCTATGAAGGCTCTGTGTATTGGGACGGCCTGTATGCCTCCAACCCGCCGATTGTTGAACTCCCCGATGTTAACGGCAGCGTATGCGAGTCTGACGGTTCGGACAACAACCCCGATGAGATCTGGGTCATCCGCATCAATTCGATGACGCGCGCCAAAGAACCCGACAACATGACCGATATACTCGATCGCCGGAACGAGCTGGCAGGCAACGTGGCATTGATGCAGGAGGTACGCACCATCCAGCACTTCAACGGCTGTATTATGCGGCGCGGTGAGGACGGGCCGGAGCGGCGGTACAAGACTGTAACATTCAAATTCATCGACCTGCCCGAGGCGCTGGCGATCGAGCTGATGCACAGCTCCAAGAACAACCGTCAGCAACGCTTTCTGAACCGGCTGCTGACCGAGGGCGAAACGCTGGGGCAGCGCGTACTCGATACGCTGTGACGTTAATCCGATGTCGATAATCGCTATAAACCAGGCACAGAGACGTTCAACACGGTGAACCTGATGTCTATTCTGACATCAGGACCCGTTACATATACCGGTGTACAGTGAATCGCTTTAAAGGCCTGACAGACAAGCTATGTCCTGATTCGAGAGAGGATGTTTTACGTTATTGAGTTATTGAGTCAATGGGCCACCATCTCACTTGTTGTATTTAAGCAAGTCCGACATGGCGCGTTCATATATTTTCTGAATCAATTGTTCTTTTTCCATAGCTTGTAACGATTTTGTTACTTGAGGAATAATCGATTGATGCTTTTTGTGCAGATAGTGATACAAGATCGG
>JBFGYY010000377.1:0-3786 GCA_041587095.1 Motiliproteus sp.
GACAAATCTGTTTCTGATATTAATATTCCAAAAGCATGGTTTGCTTGTTCTGTAACTTTTATTCCTATCTGTTTTTTATTAACAATATAATCAACTGGAAATGATTCTATACTCGATAGAGATACAATTCCTTGTAGTTTTACTTCAATGATCGCATTAGGAAGAACAATCGGTGGGTGTCGAATATCATTAAGTTTATAGCTAAGCGATATTGGCGATTTTATTGCCGAGATAATTTCATTGAGCGACTTCGGTGGTTGACGACTCTGCATCCCTCTTCCTACTTTATTGTAGGTAACATTTTTTGACAATGTGGGAATAAGTAATCTTTGGCCAGGATAAATAAGATCCGGATTTTCAACACCGCGACCGGTTTTATTTATTACATCTTTTCTGTTGTTGTGACGCCACAGTCGTGGCCATTCAAAAGGTGAACCAAGATATGCTGCAGAGATATCCCAAAGCGTATCTCCTTTCTTAACGATATGCACCTGAGCCATAAATCCTCCGTGATTATTGGCAATAAATGGTCGACTATATTTTCATCAAAACAAAGCCGTGGCAATCATGCCATTTAGAATATTTTTCAGCAACTTGAATTGAACATAGTCAAAAACCTGGGATGCGAGCGGCAGGGTCAGGTCATTGCGTTTTGCCCTACGCTCCCTACTTACTCACACCGGACCGCAACCACCGTTGATAAATTCAGGCTGCGCCGAATCCCCAAGCAGAGCAATCAGCTGCCTCCCCTGCAGCAGATCGACACGCCCTTTTAAGCAAGGGCGACAGGGTCAGGTCTTGCATTTTGCCTCCGACCCAGCTCCTGCTATCCCCGTCTACAGAACTACATCAATTATGCCAGCATCACCGCCTGTACGCTGGAGCGGGCGTTGATGCGCTCCATCCAGCGGCTAATTTTGGCTCAAGGCCAGAGCCTGTCTTTCGGTGTTATCAGTCATTCAGGGCAGGCTTAGCCTCTTACCTCCACCTCTTATTACTCAGCAAAAAGCCAAAACGGTCTCTTTTCTTGTTTGATTTCTCCCCCCAATTTTTCTTCATCTCATCCGCTCTCAACCCGACTATTAACCCTCGGTTGATGCTGTGTTAATTTGCCCTGTGCATTTTTTGGGATTATATTCCCAAAAACAGTTAGCAAGCGCAGTCAGGCGCCAAGTCTGCAACACTGAAAATTAAGGAGTCATCATGGAAACGCTAGATATCAATGATCCCGGATTGGGTCTTGTCGCAAGGTTTGCCATTAATACCATCGCCATCCTGTGTCTTATCTTCGGTATGTATTACCGCCGTTATCGCGACCGGGAGCTGGCGACGACCGCATCGATGTTTAACGTCTTTGCGTTCGCCGTTCTGACCATACTTTCCAGTGTTCAATTCAGCATTGCCGCGGGGTTCGGGCTGTTCGCTATTCTGGCGCTCTTCAGCCTGCGCTCAGAACAGATCAGCAAGATCGAAATCGCCTACTTTTTCGGTGCGATTGCGATCGCCGTAATCTGCTCGGTGCAGGGCACAAGCATGACCATCGTGCTTTCGGTAACATTATTCGTGTTGACCGGCGCCTGGATTCTTGACCACCCAAAGATGCTGAAATTTGCCCATTGCACCAAACTAACCCTGGCTCAAATTGACCCCCACGTGCTTTCCGATACAGAACTTATGCGTAACCAGCTTTCAGAGCGGCTGGGGGTCGAGGTGATGAATTTCACCATTACCGAACTCAACTACGTCAACGATCTTGCCCAGGTGCGTGTTTACTATCGAAGCAAGGAGGCATGATCATGCAATGTTCAAACACGGCAATGAACGCCCCTTCTGAGTTGCGCCATAATTTGGATTGGCTGCTCGACAGTTTTAATTCGATCGATCTGAAGGAACTGAATGCTAAAGCCGAAATGCTGTCTCGGATCGACAATAAATACGTGCTGACTCGCGGCGCTCTGCAAAAGGTCATCGATAAAGTGACCGATAAATTCGATATCTTAGATATCGACAACTGCCGCGCCTTTACCTACGACACACGCTATTTCGACGACCCGAAGCGCAGTGCTTACTACGAGCACCATCAAGGTCTGCGCAAAGGGTTTAAGGTGCGTGTACGCAGCTACGCGGATACCGGCATCTATTTTCTTGAGGTCAAGGTTAAAGGTAAGCGCGGTATGACCGTTAAGCATCGCTTACCCTACGATCCAGCCAAGCGCGATGCGCTTTCCAGCGAGGGTATGGGGTTTGTCAAAGACGCCTATTGCGGGCATTACGGCAAACCCTTTGAGTACGACCTGAAACATGCTCTGGATCTGCGTTACACGCGCATCACGTTGGTGGCCAAGAGCGGTGGCGAACGGATGACCATCGATACGGATCTGCAGTTTCGCTCTTCGGGCAAGTCGGTCCATGTTGGCTCGGACATCTTTATTGTCGAAACCAAGTCGGCACTCGGACGCGGTATCGCCGACCTGAGCTTCAGAAAAGTCCACGAACGCCCCGCAAAACGCTGTTCGAAATATTGCATCGGCATGGCGGCCCTGGGTGAAGTCAGCAAGTGGAACCGCTTTATACCCACGATGCGCAAAGTGGGTTTGCTCTGAGTTGCCGTGGCAGCCCGACCAACGCAAGATGACTTTTGCCATGACGGATACCGGCCGACATGAGGAGCAGATCCTGCATTTTCGCGCCTTCCCCCGCCAAACAACACACACAGGCCGGCTCTGCTTACTGCTAATCAGGAACTTAGCGGTAAAGGGCGGCTGGAGGTCTTTGCAGGCGAACGTTTAATCAGGTGCTCGTCAGAGGGCAGGAAGCCGGGCTGAACACGGCAAACGCCCAGTCGCCGACCGTCAGCCATCGGGGTACTCCTTATCAAACCCTCTGCCGCGCTGCATCACCATAATAGCCGCCATCTTGTCGGCAACCCGGCGCCGCATGCAGCCTCTTTACCTGACTCGCCTCTCCATCCAGTGACCCGGTTTTTTTCGACTAAAATGATCAGATGTTAACGGCTCGCCCCCGCCGTCAAGCATTTCACCGCGTAGTTAAGGATTCGTGGTTGCTGCATCTGCCAGCAACTCTCTCAGCAATTTCCCGGAGGCATGGAGCGCATTATGAAACTAGTCCGCCGATTAGCCCTAACCTTGATCGCCTTCACGGTCATCACCGGCTGTGCAACCGTCAAGCACTCTCCTCCGGGTACCGCAACGACCATCATCCTGACCCGTCATGGCGACCGTGACCTGCTCTCAGATGAGCTCAATACGACAGGGCTGCAACGGGCGCAAGCGCTGGTTGAGGCCGTCAGCGGGCTCGATATTACTGCGATCTACCACCCGGACCTGAGCCGCAATAAGCATACAGCGCAGCCACTGGCCAATCACTTGGGAATAACCCCGCATGTGGTCAGTAACCCGCCGAATATGGATCAACTCAGTCAAACCTTTCTCAGCGAGCACGCCGGTAAGACGGTTATCTGGATTGGCAATAAATTCAACTTAGGCCGCATTTATTCCTTACTTGGCGGCGAGGGCACAGCTCCTACAAGCTACGGCGATCTGTATATCGTTAACGTCAGGGCGAGCGGGGCGCCTGAGGTTATCAAAAAGCGTTACGGGCCATAATGACTCCGCCCCTGTTGAGCACACTCGCCCCCGCTTATGCATCACGACAGCATCGATACTTTGCCGTCCGGTATTAAGAGCAGAGACCGGAGGGATAGTGAATCGTTATTATTCTTTTCTGCTTGTGATGCTGGTATTGATCGCGCCGCCGAGACTAGCC
>JBFGYY010000378.1:0-3785 GCA_041587095.1 Motiliproteus sp.
ACTTTTCACCAAGCCTGTGTGCTATTAAAAACCCGGTTTCGACGTGAGGAGACACCGATGATATACAGCAAAATAAAACGCAGCCTATATGCGGCAAGCGTACTTGTACTGACAGTCACGATGTCGAACCCTGTCATCGCCGAGGCAGACAAAGAGTGCGATCATCTACTAGAACACAGCTTCAGATCACTCGGAGGTGAAGCCCCCAGGCGCTTGTGCGACAGTCATGCAGGCCAAGTCATTCTGGTGGTTAACACCGCCAGTCAGTGTGGCTATACCTACCAATATGCCGCCCTTGAGCACCTGTATGGAGAGTTCAGGGAACAGGGATTCGTTGTGATCGGTTTTCCGTCCAATGATTTTGGCGGACAAGAGCCCGGCAATGAACAGGAAATAGAAAGCTTTTGCCGCAATCAGTACAGCATTCAATTCCCCATGTATGAAAAGCTGCACGCCAAGGAAGCGCTTGCTCACCCTTTTTTCAAAGATCTGGCTCAGCAAGCCGGTGAGTTTCCCCGCTGGAACTTTCATAAATACCTGATCAACCGCGACGGTAAAGTCGTAGGCAGCTGGCGCAGCGCCGTTGAGCCTGACGCGAAAGTTATTACCGAACGGATTAAGCAATACCTGTAATTGGATTTATCCCTGCGCCCTGACTCTTAACAATGAGGATAGCTCGATGGATATCATCACTACGTCAAACGCTACCGATAAAACTTTACCCAATAAAACCCGCAGCGTAATGCAAGAAGCACCGGCTATTCAGGTTGGCATCAGCGCTTGCCTGCTGGGCAATCAAGTACGCTACAACGGCGGACACAGTCAATCCAAGATGTGCCAGAACGAACTGAGTCAGCACTTTAGTTTTCGAAGCTTTTGCCCCGAAATGGCCGCGGGGTTTGGTGTGCCACGGCCGACACTGCGCCTGACCGGAGATCCGGCAAAACCGAAGTTGGTGTTCTCCAATGATCAGAGCCGCGATGTGACCCAGCAACTGAGAGACGCTATCGACCCCGTACTCACAACGCTCGATAATCTCGATGGTTACATTCTGATGAAAAACTCTCCGAGCTGCGGACTGGATCGTATCAAGGTCTATCAGGACAACGGCTATCCGGCTAAGCAGCGTACCCAAGGATTATTCACAGCGGCGTTACAGCAGCGCTATCCTGATTTGCCAATTGAAGAAGAGGGACGACTGAACGATGCGCATCTTCGGGAAAATTTTATTCTGAGAGTGTTTGCGCACAACCATTTTCGCTGTCTGGTCGACGCAAACCTCAGCCTGCATAACCTCATGCGCTTCCATCGGGATTACAAATATGTGCTTATGGCGCATAACCAGCTTGAATACCGCAGTCTGGGCAAGCTACTCGCTGAAACCCATAAACAGGCCGATCTTGCTGACGTGCGCCGCGAGTACCACCACCGGTTTATGTCGGCACTATCGACTCCCGCCAGCCGCCGCGGTCATTGCAACGTATTGCTGCACATACTGGGCTACCTGAAGCGTTCGGTAGAAAGTTCTGCCCGGCGCGACATAGTCGCCGTGATCGACAGCTACCGTAACGGTGATGTCAACCTGACCACTCCGCTTACCCTGATCAGACACTATGTGCAGCAGTTCGGCAGTGAATACGTACGCACGCAGCGCTATTTACAGCCCCACCCCGCCAGGCTGGGACTGCATAATCAGCTTTAATAACAGCAAGCAAACGAAGTCAGTTACACGTTAATGATGCATAACGTGCTTTATTCTGAGATTTTGTCTAGCAAAATGGCGATTGTGCCAAGGCGCATATCAACCGCTGAATCGGCTGTTTATACAGGCAAGGTAAGACGGCTATCTGCCACAGCCCTGAACACGGACTGGCACCAGCCTGGGTATGGGCACAGTTTAGGCACAGAAGAATTTCAGCACCCGAAACGCAAAAAGCCAAATCAACAAGTATTTGATTTGGCTTCTGTTTACGTTGGTAGCGGGGGCAGGATTTGAACCTACGACCTTCGGGTTATGAGCCCGACGAGCTACCAGACTGCTCCACCCCGCATCAACGTGGGGCGAATTATAGAGACCCTATAAACTCCTGTCTACCCCTTAGGAAAACATTCATACCAACACATCGATTTACATCGAATAAGATTTTTTACTCATTGAATAAAAACAACAGATAGAATGAGTCTATGCACCGTATTCACGCAATATGAATAAAATGCTTGCAGCCCAAGCCAAGCTGCACGCGTCGCTCTACCAGAAACAGCCTAGTAATGGACGCTCTCAAATCACAGATTTGAGTCGCGCTTCGGGAAAACGCTCACCCACGTTTTCCATTTCCTCAGCGCCCTACTCTGTAACCGTCCGGCGATCACACCTTGTCAGATTCTAGCGGCTTCCAGTTGTGCGGCAGCAGTTCACCGATTGCACTGGCCTTCTGAGTCGGTAGCTTGGCCAACACATCCTTCAGATACGCGTGGGGTTCATGACCGTTCAGTTTGGCGGACTGGATCAGGCTCATGATATTGGCTGCTCGCTGACCACTGCGCAGGGAACCTGCGAACAGCCAGTTTGACCGGCCCAGCGCCCAGGGACGAATCAGGTTTTCGACCCGGTTGTTATCGATCGGCAGCGCGCCGTCGTCCAGATAGCGGGTCAGCGCCGTCCAGCGTTTCAGGCTGTAATCCAGTGCTTTCGCCGTGGCTGTGCCGTTCGGTATCCTCTGTCTATGGGACAGCATCCATTGATGCAGAGCGTCGGCAATGGGGCGTGATCGCGCCTGCCGTAGTGCCTGCCGTTCTTTCGGGGGAAGAGGCTGAGCCTCCCGCTCCACTTCATATAACTGGCGGAGGTAATCAACGGCTTGAGCCGCGATCTGGCTCTTTCCGGTCACCTCCAGCTCAACGAATTTACGCCGGGCATGGGCCATACAACCGATCTCTGTGACCCCCTTAGCAAAGCCCTTCTTGTAGCCGCCGTAGTCGTCGCAGATCAAACTGCCATGCCAGTCGCCCAGGAAGTCACGGGCATGCTGCCCGCTACGGCCTGTCGTGAAGTCATAGATGACCGCGCTCAGGTTGGAGTACACCGTGCTGGCATAGGCCCAGATGTAGGCGCGATGGGTTTTCTTTTTGCCCGGAGCTAACATAGGCACCGGCGTTTCATCGGCATGCAACACCTGCTCAGTGAGTAGTTCATCGCGTAGGGCGTCGATTAACGGCTGTACCTGCACGCCGCAGGTGCCGACCCACTCGGCTAGTGTCGAACGGGGGATGGCAACACCGGCACGGGCAAAGATCTGTTCCTGCCGGTACAGAGGCAAGTGATCGGCGTACTTGGCGATCAGCACCTGCGCCAGCAGCCCCGTGGTGGGGATGCCCTTGTCGATGATGTGTGCTGGCATCGGCGCCTGCGTCAAGGTCTCGCAGGCATCGCAGACCCATTTGCTGCGAATATGGCGTTCGACAGTAAACACACCCGGGGTATAGTCCAGCTTCTCGCTGACTTCTTCACCGATTCGCCGCAACTGGCAACCGCAGCGACAGTGATCGCTGTCTGGTTCATGATGGATCTCGGTGCGGGGCAGCTCCGGTGGTAGCGGTGTGCGCTTAGGTTGTTTTTTGGTGGCAGGAGATGATGATGTCTTCAGCTGCTCCAGCTCGGCCTCAATGGCGGCGATATCGGCATCCACCCCATCGTCGAGCAGACTGATCTGCAGCACATTGAGGTGTTCGCTACGCTGGCCGAACTTGTGGCGTTTAAGCAGTGCCACCTCATGGGTCAACTGCTG
>JBFGYY010000379.1:0-3778 GCA_041587095.1 Motiliproteus sp.
ATCCTCGGCAGTCAGGCCATCAAAACGTTTCTGGTGTCGATCTGTATCCTGATTATCGTGCACTATCTGGTGGTTCGGCATCTCAACACGCTATCCCGTCAGACCCGGCGTCTGGATCTGAACAACCTGGATATTAACCTTGGACTGACAGATAAAATCCGGCACCCCAGCCGCCCCGATGCCATAGACCAGCTGGCGGATACCTTGCAGCGCATGAAGGGAAACATCCAGGAACAGCTCAAACAGAAACGCAAAGCCAAAAACGACCTGATGCAGCTTAATGAAGAGCTGGAACAGCGGGTCAAATACCGGACGGCCACCCTCAACCACACCAATGAGCGCCTGAGGGATGCACTGGAAGAACTGACCGAAACCAAAGACAAACTGGTTGAAAGTGAAAAAATGGCCTCGCTCGGAGAACTGGTCGCCGGGGTCGCCCACGAGATCAACACGCCGGTGGGCAATGCGATCACGGCAGCAACCTACCTGCAGGATACCAGTTACCAACTGGCGGCCAGCGTGGCTGACAACAATATAAGCCGGCAGGCATTACAGCAACACTGTGAAGATCTGCAAAGTGCCGCGGACCAGGTGTTTCGTAACCTCGACCAGGCCGCGAAATTGATTACCAGTTTCAAACAGATCGCCGTCGACCAGTCGATAGAAGTCGCCCATTCGTTCAATGTTCGCCAGAACCTGCAACAGGTGCTGGATACGCTGGAACACCATCTGCGCAAGGCGGGGGTTCGGGTCGATGTCCATTGCGATGCAAGCCTGCAGCTTTTCAGCTACCCGGGAAGCCTGGTTCAGATCTATACCAATCTGATTATGAACTCGCTGCTGCATGGCTTCGGTGCGAACAACCCGGGGACCATCGATATTCGCATCGATGCCACCCCAAGCGAGGTCACGATTCAATACCGGGATGACGGTCGCGGTATTCCGGAGCCGATCAAACACAAAATATTCGACCCCTTTGTCACCACCAACCGAAGCGGTGGCGGCAGCGGTCTGGGTACGCACATTATCTACAATCAGGTCACGCAGATGCTCAACGGGTCAATCCGTTGCGAAAGTGAGCGAGAACAAGGCGTCCTGTTTGAGATCCGCCTGCCCAGAGCATGCCCCGTAACCCGCGACGACGAAGACCTCTGGTAAGCGCCCCCGCCCCACCGACAGGCCCCTGTAACAGCAATCCGCTTACAGGGGTTCGAGATAATCCACCAGCAACTGCACGTTGGTCTGTCCACGAAACTCGTTGATATCCAGTTTATACACGACGCGCGCACGCGCTGCTTCGTTAGGCCAGAGGGCAAGATCGACATTAAATGCGATAGCATCAAAACTAATACCGCTAGCGGGGTCTGCCAACACCAACTTCAGGTGGCGCTGACCGACAATACGCTGCTGCAGAACATCGAAACACCCGTCAAATAACGGCTCCGGAAAATGCTGCCCCCAGGGCCCGGCGTTACGCAGCACTTGCGCCATCTCCAGCGTCATCTCCGCAGCACGCAACTCACCGTCCGTTTCAATACGCGCAACCAGATCCTCTTCGGACAGCTGGCGACGGACCTCCAGGTCAAAGGCCTGACTAAAGCGCTCAAACAAACTGCGGGGCAGCGTCATGCCCGCCGCCATGGCATGACCGCCGAAGTTGGTTAGCAGGCCCGGGTTGGCCGCGGCGACGGCGTCCAGTACATCGCGAATATGCACCCCGGGAATCGACCGCGCGGAGCCTTTGACCGTATCACCTTCGGCATTGGCAAACGCGATTACGGGCCGGTTCAGGCGTTCCTTGATCCGTGACGCCAGAATCCCGATCACCCCCTCATGCCACTCCTCATCGTAGAGACACAGACCAAAGGGCAAAGCCATGTCGGCATCCGGGGTGAAACGCGACAACCAGTGCAGGGCTTGTTCCTGCATCGTTTGCTCAATGCCTTTGCGCTCTTCGTTCAGTCGGTCGAGCTGCTGGGCCAGTCGCCGGGCCTCATCGGGGTCCGCGCTCAACAAACAATTGATACCGATACTCATATCCTCCAGGCGGCCCGCCGCGTTCAGCCGTGGAGCAACGGCAAAGCCAAGATCAGATGCAACCAGGGACTGGCGCTTACGGCCGGCAACTTCCAGCAACGCCAGAATCCCGGGCCGGGCCTGACCGGCGCGCACGCGTTGCAAGCCCTGATGCACGAGGATGCGGTTATTGGCGTCCAGGCTGACCACGTCGGCAACCGTACCGAGCGCCACCAGATCGAGATACTTAGCCAGATTCGGCAGTGCAAGCCCCTGCTGCTCAAACCAGTCCTGCTCAGCGAGAGCACGCCGCAGCGCGCTCATCACATAGAAGATCACCCCGACGCCGCAGGTATTCTTACCGGGAAACGCGCAGTCACGCTGGTTCGGATTCACCAGCGCCTGTGCAGCCGGCAGCTCGGCCCCCGGCAGATGATGATCGGTCACGACTACCCGCAGGCCCGCGGCTATCGCTGCCGCGACGCCTGCCACACTGGATATGCCGTTATCCACGGTAATCAGCAGGCTCGGCTCGCGTTTCAGCGCTTCGGCCACAATTTCAGGGCTCAAGCCATAACCGAAACGAAACCGATCCGGTACCAGAAAGTCGACCCACGCGGCCCCCATTTCACGCAGCGCCAGTACAGCCAGAGCGCTGCTGGTGGCCCCGTCGCAATCAAAATCGCCAATGACCAGAATCCGCTCACCACGAGTCACCGCACCGGCAATCTCATGCACCGCCCGGTCGATATCGCGTAATTGATGGTAAGGGTGCAGCACCCGCAACGAACAATCGAGCTGCGCACCGGACTCGATGCCCCGCGCCGCATATATACGCTGCAGCAACGGCGCTAAATCCGTACCGGCCAGCTCCGGTGAAATAGTGACAGGACGTTGCTCGATAATTTTATTCATGACCCGGTTCCCGGAAACAGCTGAGAAATACGGTCCGTCAGCCAATACGCCAACAAACCGATCCATTCGTGCACGCCCATCGACAGATTTTCCAACCCGCCGTAAAGGTCCATACCCACAGCAAATGGCTGGTCGGGCAGTGTACGGTAACCGACAGGATAGGGCGTAACCGCCCAGCCGATACGCTCAAAGACCCCGACCGCACGGGGCATATGAAACGCCGACGTCACCAGCAGCCACTGCCCCGGGCGTGTCAGGTCCGCCAGTTTGTGACTGAACAGCGCATTTTCATGGGTATTGCGTGCTTCGCGCTCCAGAATCACCCGCTCCTGTTCACCGCTCTGCTGCAGTAGCCCTGCGATCAGGTCAGCACCACGCAAGCCCTGATCCAGCTCACCGCTGCCGGAACTGAAGATGACTTGTGTATCCGGGTAGCGGCGCAGCAGGGTCTGCAGCGCAACAATACGCTCCCCTTCACCGTTCAATGACAAGGACTGCCAGCTGTTGCTGCGCTGAATCTGTTCCGCACCGCCAAGCACGATGATGCCGGCAACCTGCGGTCTCTGTGTGGATGACGCCGGCGCGGGCTCGGTGTAACGGGGAAAACGGGTCTCCAGCGGTATAAGCAACCAGTCGGAAGCGGGGGTCAGCGCGATCAGCCACAACATGACCAGCACCATCCGCAGCGTATGCCACCCAAGGCGATAGCGGCCTACAGCCCGTCTGCTGGCCGGGACGGCGCCGGCACTGACGGCGCGCATAGCAGGCCAGAGCAGTAAAACGCTCAGCGTCAGGAGTAAAAGAAGTAAATGATCGGGGCGCGCAAATGCCCAAAAAACTTTAGAGA
>JBFGYY010000380.1:0-3769 GCA_041587095.1 Motiliproteus sp.
ACCTCTGAAAAAGCCTTTCTCTGAGGTGTTTACGCTGCTGCAGACCCGAGCGATCGATGGACAGGAAAACACCTGGTCAAACATTTTCTCCAAGAAGTTCTATGAAGTTCAGCCTTACATCACTGAATCCAACCACGGTGTTCTGGATTACCTGATCGTGACTTCAACAGAGTTCTGGATGGATCTGGATGATGATATCCGTACTGAATTGAAAAAGGCACTCGACGAGTCCATCGCGTTTGGTAATAAAGTCGCTGCTGAAAAAGGCGAAACCGATAAGCAGGCGATCATTGATTCCAAGCGCTCTAAGGTGCTGACTCTGACCAAAGAGCAGCGTCAGCAGTGGGTTAAAGCGATGAAGCCTGTTTGGAAGCAGTTTGAAGACGAAATCGGCGCTGATTTGATCAAAGCCGCAGAAGCCTCCAATCAGTAAGCTATAGATTTACGTTACACGACAGGGGGCTAAGCCCCCTGTTTTTTGCTCGGATTACAGTTTTACAGGAGAGTTGTGAAGGTATTCTTTACTGGTCTGCTCTTCGATCAAGTCTCCTGTGAGACGGTTTTTCAAGCGAATACATTGGGTTGATGCAGCAAGATAGCTGTTACGACTCGCTTTTATTCAGGGCTCAAGAGGTCGGGATTCGATCTCATAGAGGATTGAGGCATGGTATCTAAAGTAATAGGCAAATTGGAAGAGAGCATCTTATGCCTGCTTCTGGTTAGTATGACCCTGCTTGTATTTGCTGAAGTGGTTGCTCGTTTCGGCTTTGGTGCAGGTATTCACTGGGCACAGGAAGTCACGTTGACGATGTCAGCCTGGTTTGTGCTATTTGGCGCTTCATATGGCGTAAAAGTAGGCTCTCACATCGGTGTTGATGTGTTCGTCAAAATGCTTCCCCGTGAAGTGCACCGGATTGTCACGCTTGTTGCTTTGGCGCTGTGTCTGATTTATTGCGGCATATTCCTGTATGGATCGTGGATCTATCTGGGCAAGATGCTGAAAATCGGTATCGAGATGGAAGACCTGCCTATTCCAAAATGGATCCCCATGAGTGTGTTGCTGATCGGTTACGGCTTGCTGGTTGTACGTTTCCTGCAGCTGGGTGCAAAGGTACTGCAGCGCAAGTCAGAAGGGTTTCATCTGGCCGATGAGGCCAAAGAGAGTATGGAGCTGGCCAAAGAGATGAAAGAATCACTAGCAGTTAAGGCTGAGGAGACCAAGTAATGGCAACAGCGACGCTCTTCCTCATCCTGTTTGGCTGTATGTTTATGGGTATGCCTATCGCGATTGCGTTGGGGATGTCCAGTGTTACCACTATTCTGGTGTTTTCCAATGACTCGGTGGCATCTATTGCGCTGAAGTTGTTTGAAGCGACGTCCGAACACTATACATTGCTTGCGATACCGTTCTTTATCTTGTCATCCGCCTTCCTTTCTACCGGCGGTGTGGCAAAGCGGCTGATCGATTTCGCCATCGATAGTGTGGGTCATATCAAAGGCGGCCTGGCGATGGCTTCCGTTATGGCCTGTATGCTGTTTGCGGCTGTGTCAGGATCCTCTCCTGCCACAGTAGCGGCAATCGGCACAATTGTTATTGCGGGCATGGTTCGCGCAGGTTACCCCGAGTCTTTGGCGGCTGGTTTGATTACTACCTCCGGTACTCTGGGGATCCTGATTCCCCCGTCTATCGTTATGCTGGTTTATGCGGCGGCGACGGAAGTGTCTGCATCACGGATGTTTATGGCGGGCTTTATTCCGGGTCTGATGATGGGTGGTTTGCTGATGCTGGTGATCTATGTGGTTGCCCGAATCAAAAAGCTGCCGGCACAACCTTTCCCCGGTTTTGGCCAGTTAGCGCGCTCCTGTGCCATCGCTATGGGCGGGTTGATGCTGATTATCATCGTGCTGGGTTCTATCTACGGCGGTATTGCCAGTCCTACCGAAGCAGCGGCTGCCGCGGCTGTATACGCGTATATGGTCTCTGTACTGGGTTATCGGGACATCGGTCCGATCAAAGGCGTACCTTGGCGTAAGCGTGATGAAAATGTTGCGGCTGCGACAATGCGAAATAGTGTGCAGATGCTGATTGCTCTGCCGCGAAGCATCTACTGCAAAGACGTGAACAAGGTGGTGCTAGACGCAGCGAAGGTCAGCATGATGCTGATGTTCATCATTGCCAATGCCATGCTGTTTGCTCACGTGCTGACGACTGAGCGTATCCCTCACACGGTAGCCGAGACGATTCTGAATTGGGGTCTTCCTGCCTGGGGCTTCCTGATCGTCGTTAATATTTTGTTGCTGGTTGCCGGTAACTTCATGGAGCCAACGGCGATCCTGCTGATCATGGCGCCGATTCTGTTCCCCATCGCTGTTCAGCTGGGGATCGACCCGATCCACCTGGGTATCATCATGGTGGTAAATATGGAGATAGGCATGCTGACCCCGCCGGTTGGGCTCAATCTCTTTGTGACGTCGGGTATCACAGGGCAAAATATGCTCTGGGTAATTAAGGCCGTGCTGCCCTGGATGTTGTTGTTGCTGTTCTTCCTGATGCTGATCACCTATATCCCGCAGATCTCCTTGTTCTTGCCGGAATATATCGATCACCTGAAGGGTTACTAGGCCTGAGAGTCTCGTCTTACTCTGAGTAATAAAAGCCGCCTTCGGGCGGTTTTTTTTTTGCGCATCACCCGGTGGAATTGCAGATATAAAAAAACCGCTCGGTTAAGAGCGGTTGATATGATTGCGCGTCGGGCGTTTTAGAGTGCGTCGCTGCCGGTTTCACCGGTACGAATACGCACAACCTGCTCGAGTGCTGTCACAAAGATTTTACCGTCACCAATTTTCCCGGTATTTGCGGCATTGGTAATAGTCTCGATGACTTGATCAAGCAGTGTGTCATCGATGGCGGCCTCTATCTTGACCTTGGGCAGAAAATCGACGACGTATTCCGCGCCACGGTATAGTTCAGTATGGCCTTTCTGGCGCCCGAACCCTTTTACCTCTGTAACAGTGATGCCTTGAATACCGATCTCTGACAGCGCTTCGCGCACATCGTCAAGCTTGAAGGGTTTTATTACAGCGCTTACCAGTTTCATTGCATCTCCTTATTCGATGACAATAGGGCTCGGCGGAGCCGCTATTCAAACCTCTGGAATGTTCCGCACCGTGTCGGCTGCGGGGTTATGAGAGTTCGAAGGGCTCTCTATAACCGTTTTAGCTTCAGGCCGCCAGTATAGCCCATTTGTTTGTCTTGACGATATCTGCCTTGTCCGGACGAAAAGCTCGCGCGAGTTTGTATTGGCTGGTGCTTTGCTGTAATATCCGCCGACCTGTTCATAGGGTATGGGATTTAGACCTCAATGGGTGAGGCGCTCCGCCTGAGGCGTTGCACAACGACAGTTATGATTTTTGTCGTTAGTTGCGCCAATATATTTGAACAGCGAGGAAAGAATATGTCTAAAGTTTGTATGGTTACCGGAAAGCGTCCGGTAACGGGAAACAATGTTTCTCATGCCATGAATAAAACCCGTCGTCGCTTCCTGCCTAACTTGCACTGGCATCGTTTTTGGGTTGAAAGCGAGCAGCGTTTTGTTCGTCTTCGCGTATCATCCAAGGGCATGCGTGTCATCGATAAGAAGGGCATTGACATCGTATTGACTGATATCCGTGCCAACGGCGTTAAGGTATAAGGAGCAGAGCAATGCGCGATAAAATCAGAATGGTATCAAGTGCTGGTACAGGTCATTTTTACACCACGACCAAGAAC
>JBFGYY010000381.1:0-3759 GCA_041587095.1 Motiliproteus sp.
CCCTCGGTCGGGGTGACGCCTTCTTCTTGCAGAAGGCCGGGTTTGCCTGCTACGCAGGGCAAACAAAAAGCCGCCCACTTGCGTGAGCGGCTTTTGTCTAACCGTTAACCCGCTGGCGGATTAACGAGTTTGCATGGTCTCTACCTTGGTCTGGACTTGAGCAACAACCCGACGGTTGGCAGCACGTCCTTCCTTGGTGGAGTTGCTGGCTTCTGGCATGTTCTTGCCATAACCCTTGGCAGTCACACGGTTGGCCGGAACACCAAACTCGCTCACCAGTTTCTTGGCAACAGCTTCGGCACGACGCTGGGACAACTGCATGTTGTAGTCAGCGGCACCACTGCTGTCGGTGTGACCCTGGATTTCCACTACAGTGTTGGCGTACTGACGCATAAAGTCAGACACACGCTTGATTTCCGCCAGGTACTCAGGCTTGACCACAGCACTGTTGTTGTCAAAGTTCACTTTCAGCTCGATGGATACGGCCTTGGTCAACTTCACCGGACAACCGCTGGCATCAACTTTCAGGTTTCTGGCCGTGTTGGGGCACTTGTCCTTGTAGTCGTAGACGCCGTCGCCATCGCTATCCAGCGGACAACCCTGGGCGTTGACACTGGCACCGGCCGGCGTGTTGGGGCAGGCATCAGCGCCGTCTTCAACACCGTCGCCATCGCTGTCGATAAACTTGGGGGTGGCCTTGCCGAAGGCGTAGTTCAGGCCCAACTGGATACCGAAATCGGTCATCTCTTCGTCAAGGCTGTTAAACATGCGCACGTCGCCGCGAAAGTTCAGGTGATCAGTCAGCGCCTTCTTCAAGCCTACACCCAGGTTGATACGGGTCTCGTGCGGGTCAGCACTGTTCTTCACGTCGTAAGTCACATCACCAATACCGGCGACAAAATACGGGGTAAGACCGTTCTGCTCTTCCAGGTGATAGAGAGCATCCAGGCGCATTTCTTCCGGATTTACATCAACACCAAAGAACGATGAGTTAGCTTTCGTCCACCAGGCTTCGACGGTCCAGGTCGGGTCGATGGCGTAACCTACCCCCAGACCCCAGAATGGCTCATCGGTCAAGCGACGATCATCATCAAAAAGGTAGTGGCCCACGGCGCCGTTCAATTCAAATTTTGAACCTTCGGCGAGCACGGTGGGAGCGGCTATCAGACAACTTACACCGATGGCAGCGGCCAACTTGTTGAATGTAGTTTTCATGGTACTTCTCCTTGCTGTTTTTTCTTTTTTAGTTAATTGCACTCGCGCAGGCGAGTTCTGTTGAAATCCCTTCACTGCCTGAGGGTCGCCATAAACGACTCTGCCGCGGCGATTGAAGCTTCTACATCTTTGATAAGCAAATTAATATCTTTCTTTAAACTCCCAAACTCGTTTTTAAGAGAGGCAATGGCGCGGGCATTGAGGTTGTGTTTCAGGTACAAAGATTGATCCCGCAGGGTATCCAGGACCGGGGCCATTTTCCGCTCTGTGCGACGCATAACCGTCAACATGGTTTGATAGCGCCGCCGAGTGTCCTTCAGCTGCGCGGCACTGTCACGACGCAAACTGCTGCTGGTGTAATCATCCAGTTCATCTTCCCACTCGTCAAACAGGGCTTCCGCCACCTCGTTCACGCTCTCGATCCGAGCGCTTAATTTATCCGCGCGCTCCTGGCTGGCTTCGTATTCCTCGCTGATGATCTTGTAGGTTTTTTCCAGCTCACCGCCGTCAAAATTGAGTTCGTGGGAAAACCGTTCCAGCGCTGAGGCAAACTGCTCCTTGACGTCAAGCTGCGCCTCTTTGACATCATCAATTCGGTCGACAAGAATATCCCGCTTGTGAAAGCCTACGGTCTCCATGGCGCTGTAATAGGTCTTTGCGCAACCGGCAAGCCCCACCACCAGTATCGTCAACAACAGATATCGCGCCAACATGAATTGTCCCCAATTTTGCGTTAAGCCAGCTTGAAAAATTCATCACTGACCTTGCAAGCCTTGCACAGCATCTTGAGGTGCTGTCGCTGCTCACAAGTGGATTAACGCACAAAAAAATTAATTAGAAAACCCTTATGTTGCGGCTTTACACGACAAAAGGTGTCAGCGCTGGACTTGAAAAACCAGGTCCCAGACACCGTGCCCGAGCTTTTCACCACGCTTTTCAAATTTTGTGATCGGCCGATAGTCTGGCCGCGGTGCAAACAGGTATTCCCCGGCGACGTTGACCAGCCCCGGCGACAGGGTCAACACTTCCATCATATGTTCTGCGTAAGCTTCCCAGTCGGTTGCCATGTGTATGATACCCGAAGGTTTGAGCTTATTATGCAAGGCAGCAATGAATGGTAACTGAACGATGCGGCGCTTATTGTGCTTTTTCTTATGCCATGGATCCGGGAAATACAGCTGGAAGCGATCCAGGCTGGCGTCGGCGATACAATCGTGCAGTACATCCAGGGCGTCAGCCATATAGACACGCAGATTTCTCAACCCTTCTTTGCCCGCGTTATTAATCAGGCAGCCAACTCCCGGCGGGTGGACTTCGATGCCAATAAAGTCTTTCTCGGGTTCGTTGCGCGCCATATGCAGCAGCGAATCCCCCATGCCAAAACCAATTTCCAGTACCACTGGCGCCTCGCGACCAAAACAGGTGGCAATATCCAGAGGACCATCGAACAGGCTCAAGCCGTAGTCCGGCCAGTAGAGATCGAAGGCCTTTTTCTGCGCCGCGGTAATGCGACCGCCGCGGATCACATAGCTGCGAATGGCCTTTTTTTTGAATTCCGGCTTGAAGTCCAGGGTATCATTCATCGTCTTTGCTTCTCTCACCACGATTGGACTAGACATCCGTTAAGCG
The DNA here is from genome assembly GCA_041587095.1 of Motiliproteus sp. Lineage (GTDB taxonomy): Bacteria > Pseudomonadota > Gammaproteobacteria > Pseudomonadales > Balneatricaceae > Motiliproteus. The sequence goes on from JBFGYY010000381.1 coordinate 2,845, forward strand.
CCAACTGCCCAACAGCAGCAAGAGCCAGCCGAGTATAAAACTCAAACCGCCCAGCGGAGTTATCGGGCCCAGCCAGCTCGGGCCACCGAGGGCCAAACCGTAGAGGCTGCCAGAAAACAAAACTATGCCGGCGATAAACGCCCAGCCGCTCCAGTAGAGCGCCCCGGACTGGGGTAGATGCAGCGACACCAATGCCAGCAGCAAGAGCGCCAGGGTGTGGTAGAACTGGTAGTGGACGCCGGTTTGAAACGCTGCCAGCAACGGCGCCTCTATTTTGCCCTTCAATCCATGGGCGGCGAAGGCTCCCAATACCACCGCCAGCAGCCCGCTCACTGCCGCTATTACCACAAACGGTTTGACCATAGTCCTATCCTGACTCAATAAAGCCGGCATTGTATTGCCCCACGTCAAAAATTGACAGGCTAGCTGCGGTACCAGGCAGCGAATCAAGACAGCGGCCGTCAAGGCGCCGCTCGCCATGCCTGCCGCAGGCAAAAAAAAGCCGCGGGTAAACGCGGCTTTTTACAACGGAATTTTTAGTACTGCATATTCAGTAATCGGAGCTTTAGGTCGAGCCCCCGAACCTTGCTTTTGCGCCTTGATGGCACCTCACTGCAGACTGTCCTGTCGATCTTTTTCCTAAGCTTCCATCGCCACACGCACTTTCTTCATGGCGTTTTTTTCCAGCTGGCGAATACGCTCTGCCGAGACGCCGTACTTGGCAGCGAGGTCATGCAGAGTGGCCTTGTTCTCTTCATTCAACCAGCGCTGCTGGATGATGTCCCTGGAACGCTCATCCAGCCCTTCCAGCGCAACTACCAGGCTGCTGACATTGCTGTCTTCCCAGTCTGCATCTTCCAGCTGGGTGGCCGGGTCGTAGCGTCGATCCTCCAGGTAATAAGCGGGCGCCTGGTA
>JBFGYY010000382.1:0-3745 GCA_041587095.1 Motiliproteus sp.
AACTACTGCGTGTATCAGATGACGCCTTACGATCTGCGTACCCGTGATATGACCGTCGATTAAGCGGTCTGTCGTTCGCTTTGCGATGATATGACCCGGTTTCTGCCCCGGTCTTTGGCAATGTAAAGCAGATCATCGGCACGGCTTAACAGTGTTTCCGGCGTGTCACCGTTGCTGAATTGGGTTACGCCGATACTGGTGCTGAAATTGAGCGTCCGGCCGTCCATAGCCGTCAGTGATGCCGCTTCAATGGCGTGGCGGATACGTTCGGCAACACTGACAGCGGCGGTTTCATTCAGACCGGGCAGCACGGCAATAAATTCTTCACCACCGAAACGGGCGATAATATCGGTTTCACGCAGGTGGGCTTCCATGACCCGGGAAATCTTCTTCAAAACCCTGTCGCCGGTCAGGTGGCCAAAATCATCGTTAATGCGTTTAAAGCGATCAAGATCGCAGATCAGTATGGAAAAAGTGGCGTTGCAGCTTTTGTGGATCTCCATTTCGCTCTCGAGCCTTTTCATCAGCACGCGGCGGTTAATCAGGCCGGTCAAAGGGTCGCGGGTCGACTCGCGATAGAGTTTTAACAGCATGAGTAGCTGGCCGGATTGGATCCAGAGGCTGGAGCCACTGATAAGGAGCAGCATCCACAAGGTGTTGAGCGAGTCCTTGCTCGTCAGGGTGCCCAGGTAATGCTCGAGACCGATATGGCACAGCAAGATGAATGTAATGCTAATGGCGCCAAACAGGAGGGTGGAGGGAAAGAGCCCCAGCAGGGCGATAATCAGAAATGTCATCGCGGTATAGCCGGCCAGGGGCTGCTCAGGCGTGCCGGAGTTGAGGATGATGACCGCGCCGACGTAGAACAGCGAAGGAATAGCAAAGGTCAGAAATGTCAGTAAGGCTGTGCTGCGTGGGCGCGGGCGCAAAAGGGCCAGCCCCCAGAGCATAACCAGCAGTAACGACAGCCCGAGCCTGGCCTGCATCATCGGTTCAAAGTGTTCGGGGGTGAGGGTGAAAAAGTCGATTGGTATCCAGGCAGGTGCCGCTAAGGCAAAGAATGCCAGCATAAAACGCAAACGCTGATTGACATAATCGGCGCGGGTTTCGCAAAAATCCTGCGAGTGGTGCTGCGTGCTCAGAATGTCTGACAGCTTGAACCCGCCAAGTCGGTGACTAATGCTGTCCACCAGGCTGGTCTGGGTATCTGTGTCAGGTAACCCGTTGGGTTGTCGTTGGTCTTCTGCTTGCAACGGCTTTGTCATTCGTATGTCCGTATAAACGATTGGCTGTGGTGCTGGAGATTTTGGCATGCAAGCATAAAGCAATGCCCGCAGCTGATCCATGTTGTTGAGCCTGAAATTTGATCCTGGACAACGCTTTAACTGCCCAACTTCGTGACTGGCAACAGAAGACATTGAGGCGCGCATAAGGTTCAGATAAAAACTGCTTCTGCCGGTTATGTGGTGAGTCGATGTGATGGCGACTATGCTTGTTGCGATCGTTTGATTTGCAGCCAAGTCTTAACATTACTGCGCACTTTGGCTTTTTAGCTTGGTACCGGCGAGTTTGGTCTCGGCTGAAAGTGACAAGGTAAAGCGGGTTATTCCAGCGTTACGCATAATCAGTGAATTGTCCTGGAGGTAGTATGGATCGGACCGATGTCGAGTTAGTCAGGAAGAGTTTTGCACGCATACGTCACGACGGCGGTTTTATAGATCATTTTTATGACTGTTTTCTGGCGTCGTCTCCGGAAGTGGCCGAAAAATTTAAGCGCATCGATATGGACCATCAGTCGGTCATGATGCGCGCCTCACTTGAAATCTTGTTGCCGGATGAGTCGGGAGAGCTTCCTCGTCAGGACCTTATTCGTATGCTGGCCAAGCTGCATGGTCCGGGCATGGCGGCGATCCCTCCCCGTTTGTATGAACATTGGCTCGACAGCCTGATCTTGACCCTGGAAAAATTTGATACCGGGTTTGATAATGATTTGGAGCAGTGTTGGCGGCGGGTGCTCCGGGTCGGAATCGATACAATGATTCAGCTTGGAAAACCCTAATGCAGAACGCCAGGCGTAGAAGGGGCGAAGGTATTACTTTAAAGGGGACTGCTTTAAAGGGTCGTGTTTGAGAGGGCATGATTTTAAAGGGCATGGTTTTAAAGGGTATGGTTTTAAAGGTTAATGCTTTAACAGTCGCTGTTTGTAAGAGGGCGGCTTGGATATAAATCCCCCGGTGAAAATTTTATGAACCACCGGCGCCTTCTGCAGGTACTATGGCGCGTTGATACCGTAAGCGGGAGTGGAAGTGCCAATGTATAAATTAGCTTTTTTTGTACCGCCGTCTCACGTTGAAGCAGTGAAATGCGCCATGTTCGCCGTCGGTGGCGGACGCATCGGCGCTTACGACTGCGTGAGCTGGCAAACCCTCGGGGAGGGGCAATTCCGTCCCGGAGAGGGCAGTAGCCCTTTTATCGGAACGCCGGGCCAGTTGGAAAAGCTGGCCGAATATAAGGTGGAAATGGTTTGTGCCGAGGATCGGGTGAGGGATGTCGTCGCCGCGCTAAAATCTGCGCACCCTTACGAGGAGGTCGCCTTCGATCTTTGGGAACTCGCCAATGATGCGCTGAGTTAAATGTCATTCGGGTGCGGGCATGTTTTGGTTCCATCCTGCGCCCTAGTGTTGATGTCGATATGACGCAACGGGTACGCGCCTAGCTGCCGGTCGGCAAAGAAAAACGCCAGAATGCTGTGGATGGTTTCAAAAGCGAGCTGGTTCCAGGGGATTTCATCTTCGGCGAATAAGCGCACCTCAAGAGACTCATCCCCTGCCGCAAATACCGGTTGTTCCAGCCGTGCCAGATAGAGCATCTGTACCTGGTTGATCGGCACAATGCTGGTGACCGTATACAGCGTTTCTATACGGACATCCGCACAAGCTTCCTCCCGGGTTTCACGCACGGCGGCCTCGATGGTGGTTTCGCCATTTTCCATAAAGCCGGCAGGCACGGTCCAAAAGCCTTTGCGAGGATAAATCGCGCGGCGGCACAGAAGCACCTTCTCTTTATGCACCGGCAGGCAGCCAGCGATAATGCGCGGGTTGCGGTAATGGACAATATCGCAGGCGGGACAGACGGCGCGCTCCCGGTTGTCGCCCGCCGGAATCTGCTGCCGGGTAGGATTGCCACACTGGCTGCAAAATTTGATCATGGGTGTGGGGTCCTTGATAGCTCTAACGCCGAACAATAAGAGGGCTTGTGCTGGCCTGACTGCCGATGCCGGTCTGCTCCGTGTTGTCTTGATGGCGAACTCAGGCTGTGCTTGAGTGTTGCCGTGGGGAAACAGTTTGCCGAATACCGGTTAGAATGCCAAGATACTCTCAGATTGTAAGGTACAGCCGCTTGCCAAGGATGTTTATATCATGATTTACCACGTAGATAACCGTCGGGTGGAGTTTTCCAGCTCGGCACATTTTGTGGCGGATAATGCTGCCGTAATTGGTTCCGTCAAGGTTGGTAATCAGGTCAGTATCTGGTTTAACAGCGTCATCCGGGCGGATAATGAGCCCGTTGTGATCGGCGATAACAGCAATATACAGGACGGGGCTGTGCTGCATACCGACCCCGGTTTTCCGCTCGTGATCGGCGAATACGTGACCGTGGGTCATAAAGCGATGTTGCATGGATGTGAAATTGGTTCTAACTCATTAATTGGCATAAATGCTGTTGTGCTTAATGGCGCGAAAAT
>JBFGYY010000383.1:0-3735 GCA_041587095.1 Motiliproteus sp.
ACCCGTTTTATCTGGACCTGGGGTTTAGTAAGACCGATATAGCGGCTATCGGCAAGGTGTACGGATTTATCATGACCATCGTCGGTTCGATGGCGGGTGGGTTGCTGGTGGTCCGTTACGGCTTGTTTAAGCCGTTATTGCTTGGGGCTGTTTTGGTCGCCGTCACCAATCTGCTGTTCGCCCAGTTAGCCATGCTTGGTCCGGATAAGCTGTGGTTGGCGGTGGTGATTAGTGCCGATAACTTTAGCGGCGGTCTATCCAGTACCGCATTTATCGCTTACCTCTCCAGCCTGACCAATCGCGCCTATACCGCCACGCAATATGCGCTGTTTAGTTCGCTGATGACCTTGCCCGGTAAATTTGTCAGCGGGTTTTCCGGCGTGGTGGTGGATAGCAGCAGTTATTTCATGTTCTTCATCTATGTTGCGTTGCTGGGGATTCCGGCCATCGCAATGGCGTTGTGGTTGTTGCGGCGACAGGAGAAAACGGATGCGGAAGGGCTATAGAGCGCGCCGGTTATTCACGTTATTGCCGAATATCGCGGCGGTTTTAGGCAGTGATAATGCGTCAGACTGATATCAACTCTACTCAACTCATTTAAGCCGTACATCTGTGCACAAGCGGTTATCCAGGCTGAGATTTGAAGCGCTTCTTTAATCGGTCAGCTCAGGGGTTCCAGCGGTAATCGCGCAGGCTGATTCGTCCCTGATCGACCACGATGCCTTCCGTGCTTAATCGCTCTTTTTGGCGCAGGTAAGCCGGTGAGCCACGGGGAAAGCTGATCCGGCCGCTGGCATTGATCACCCGATACCAGGGCAATGTGCTGTTGGCCGGCAGCTGGCGCAAGGTCGCGCCAACGAAGCGCGCGTAGCCCGGCAGGCCTGCCAGTTTGGCTATCTGCCCATAAGTCGCAACGTTTCCGGCAGGGATCGCAGCAACCCATTGGTGGATAATGCGGCGCTTCTCTTCGGTGCTGTTCACGGTTTTTTCTCGCTCATCGCGGCTGTATATCAGGCACAAAAAACCCCGGCATGCCGGGGTTTTTTAGCTCAGGTGGCCGAAATTACATCATTCCGCCCATGCCGCCCATACCGCCCATTCCGCCCATGCCGCCCATGTCAGGCATTGCAGGCTTTTCTTCTGGGATCTCGGCGATCATCGCTTCGGTGGTGATCATCAGGCCTGCTACTGACGCCGCTGCCTGCAGTGCAGAGCGGGTTACTTTGGCAGGATCCAGAATACCCATCTCGATCATGTCGCCATACTCGCCAGTTGCAGCGTTGTAACCGAAGTTACCAGCACCCTGCTTGACCTTGTCCAGTACTACAGAAGACTCGTCACCGGCGTTGGCAACGATCAGGCGCAGCGGCGCTTCCATTGCGCGGCAAGCCAGTTCAATACCGACAGTCTGGTCGTGGTTGTCGCCTTTCAGGTCAGAGATGGTCTGCAGCGCGCGAACCAGCGCAACACCGCCGCCAGGTACGACACCTTCTTCAACCGCAGCACGGGTTGAGTGCAGAGCGTCTTCAACGCGAGCTTTCTTCTCTTTCATTTCCAGCTCGGTAGCTGCTCCAACCTTGATGACCGCAACACCGCCGGCCAGCTTGGCTACGCGCTCCTGCAGTTTTTCACGATCGTAGTCAGAGGAGGTCTCGGCGATCTGTGCGCGGATCGAACCAACACGGGAAGTGATAACATCGTGATTACCGGCGCCGTCAACAACCGTGGTGTTTTCTTTGGTGATGGAAACTTTCTTGCACTGACCCAGCTGCTCGATGGTTGCTGTTTCCAAGTTAAGGCCGATCTCTTCGGAGATCACGGTGCCGCCGGTCAGGGTGGCGATATCTTCCAGCATAGCCTTACGACGGTCGCCGAAGCCAGGAGCTTTAACAGCCGCAACTTTAACGATGCCGCGCATGTTGTTGACAACCAGCGTTGCCAGCGCTTCGCCTTCAACATCTTCAGCGATGATCAGCAGTGGACGGGAAGACTTGGCAACGGCTTCCAGAACAGGCAGCAGTTCACGGATGTTGGATACTTTTTTGTCGACCAGCAGGATGTAAGGCGCTTCCAGCTCGACAGACATGCTCTCCTGATTGTTGATGAAGTAAGGCGACAGGTAACCACGGTCAAACTGCATACCTTCGACAACATCCAGCTCGTTTTCCAGACCGGAACCTTCTTCAACGGTGATAACACCTTCTTTACCAACTTTACCCATCGCTTCAGCAATGATGGTGCCGACCTGCTCGTCGCTGTTAGCGGAGATCGTGCCAACCTGAGCGATAGCTTTGGAGTCCGCGCAAGGTGTTGCCATTTTCTGCAGTTCAACAACGACGGCGGCCGCCGCTTTGTCGATACCGCGCTTGAGGTCCATTGGGTTCATGCCTGCAGCAACGGACTTCAGGCCTTCATTAACAATGGCCTGAGCCAGTACGGTTGCAGTCGTGGTGCCGTCACCGGCAACGTCGTTGGCCTGGGAAGCAACTTCCTTGACCATCTGGGCGCCCATGTTTTCGAACTTGTCTTTCAGTTCGATCTCTTTGGCAACGGATACACCGTCTTTGGTGACAGTTGGGGCACCGAAGGACTTGTCCAGAATTACGTTGCGGCCTTTAGGGCCCAGAGTCACTTTTACCGCGTCAGCCAGGATGTTGACACCCTTGAGCATTTTGGAGCGCGCGGAATCACCGAATTTAACGTCTTTTGCAGCCATTACTATTTATTCCTATCTGAAATCGTTGTATCAGTTATGTTCTGACGGGGCGCGCCCGTATTATTCTACGACACCCAGAATATCGGTTTCGCTCATGATCAGCAGCTCTTCGCCGTCGACCTTTACGGTGCTACCAGCGTACTGGCCAAACAGAACGATATCGCCAACTTTGACATCCATGGGCTGAACTTCACCACTCTGCAGGATACGACCCTTGCCGGCTGCCAGCACTTCACCCTGAGTGGGCTTTTCAGCTGCGGAGCCAGGTAGAACGATACCGCTGGCCAGGGTGGTTTCTTCCTCTTTGCGACGAACAACAACGCGATCGTGAAGTGGACGAATACTCATTAGCGTGAATCTCCTGAAATTACGAACAGAGTTAAACAGCTGTTTGTGTTTGTTATGTGTATTGGGTTTGAAGGGGACACATTCCCCCTGAAACACTGACAACGGAGATGGGGGCGATAAAAATCGAATTCAACACCTGGCAGGAAAAAAACTCAATAATATTTGTCAGGACCGGTAGTCCGGTTAGTCATCGCGGCGGTATTCGCCATCGATCGTCTCGCCCGACTCGGCACGAGGCCGAGATCTGGGGGCCGAATGGCCAAATGCTGACGGGTCTGGCCGGGCGCTGGAAGCACCATGGGGCGGCTGTTGAAAGCCAAATTGGCCGTGACCCGCAACCTGTACGCGCGACTGAAGTTGGCGGGCGATAGCTCGCCGGCTGGCGGGAATCAGGCAGCAGAAACCGATAGCGTCTGTCAGAAAGCCCGGGGTAATAAGCAGAGCACCGCCAACAGCCAGAATAATGCCTTCAACCATCTCCTGTGCCGGCAGTTGACCCGCATCCATGCGCTGTTTGGCTTTGGCAAGGGTCGAGAGGCCCTGATAGCGCAGCATATTGACGCCTATAAAAGCAGAAAGCAGGACCAGACCAACGGTATACCAGGCGCCGATACGTGAACCGACATTGATCAGCAGCGTAATTTCAATTAACGGTATGACGATAAAAGCAA
>JBFGYY010000384.1:0-3726 GCA_041587095.1 Motiliproteus sp.
CACCATGGGACATATTCAGGCGTACGACATTCATACCCGCGTCGACCAACTGCTCCATGATGTCCAGATTTTCTGTGGCGGGTCCGATTGTGCAGATGATTTTCGTTTTTCGCATTCGGTGCCTAGCTCCGATTTTGTCCGTTTCTAGTGGTGCCTGCAGCCGCAGCGGCCGTCAGCCATCGGTTAACGATCCGGTGCTACTAGGACGCCGGAATGATTTTTTAATTGACTCGCTTGAGAAGCATTTCAACGTGCCGGTCGTCGCTGTCTTGCTGTGACAGTTTGACGATCAGATAGTCCAGCTCAGGCGCGAACCAGATCAGCGTCGTACGATCGCTGTTTTCTTTTTGCAGCAAAACCTTCACAGCCTTAAAACTGCCCGCAGGGGTTTGCACCGTCTCCTCGGCCTGACGTATGAACTGGTAGGTCTTGAGGCGACCGCCATCGGCGATCTGGTAGGTGAGGTCTTCGCGTCCGGCTTTGAGGTCTAACTGCAGCTGTAACTGGTAGCTGATCTTATCGTAGGTGTCTGTATCGATGGGCATCGACCAGGGTTTATTCTGAATATTGTTGTGAACTTGCAGGTTATCCCAGTCGAAAATCAGCTGGGCGGTTTTCTTGCGCCCGAAACTTTTGCGGTAGTAGTTATAGCTCAGTGGCCGGATGCGACCGCTAGCCATTTCGAACTGGCTTGATTCATTAAATTTGGCCAGAAAGGCTTTGGCGTGAATCTGCAGTTCCCAGCCGCCTTGCGCCGCCGGTCTTAGTTCACGAATCGCTTCGCCGCTCAGGGTCACACCGATACTGAAGTTTGCCTGGTAGTAGGCCTTGAACGGCTGCAATTCGACAGGTTCTACAGGATTGGTTTCGGTAACGGGCGCGGGTATCTGCGGTGCTGCGGTGATGGGCGGTGTTACGGTTTCGCTGACCGGTACCGGGGCAGAGTCGGCGGTAACGGCGCTCTGCTCATGGGCAAAGGCACGAAGAGAGACTGCGGCAAGGAGCGACAACCCACCAACAACAAAAGCGTTTTTGCCGGGGTGTCGCATAAAATCTCCTTGAAATGTTAGCCGCGCGTATCCAGTTGACAACCTGTTGCCGGCAGAGGTTCGCCATCCATGTGCACAAGCCCCTCTTTGAGGTTAAGCCGCCCTTCGCAGAACCACTTTACGGCCAGTGGGTAGATGATATGTTCCTGAGCCTGAATACGGTGTGCCAGAGTACCGGGCGTATCGCCGGATTCAATCGGAACAATCGCCTGAACAACCAGGGGGCCGCCGTCCAGCTCTTCGGTTACGAAGTGAACGGTAACCCCGTGGCAGTCATCGCCCGCCTCGAGTGCCCGCTCATGGGTGTGCAGGCCGCGGTATTTGGGGAGCAGAGAAGGGTGGATGTTAAGCATCTTGCCTTCATAGCGCCGTACAAATCCGGTGGTCAGAATGCGCATGAAGCCAGCCAGCACGACCAGGTCGGGCTGCTGACGATCAATGAGCTGCATCAGTTCCGCGTCGAAGCTGTCCCGGTCGCCGAAGTTGCGGTGATCGAGCACTTCGGTGGCGATACCCGCACGGTTCGCGCGCTCCAAACCCAGCACATCGGGACGGTTACTGATAACCGCCACGATCTCTGCTTCCAGCTGCTCGCTCTTGACGCTGTCGATCAGCGCCTGCAGGTTCGTTCCGCCGCCGGAAATTAGAACAACAATACGGGGCAGATCGCTCATCAGTTGCCAAGTCCTTCCAGCTGTACCTGCTCTTCGTCACCGTCGCGCGCAGTGATCTGGCCGACAACGAATGCTGCTTCGCCTTCGGCGGCCAGCAGTGCCAGCGCTTCGTCGCGACGCTCGGCTGGTACAACCAATACCATGCCGACACCGCAATTCAGTGTCCGGTACATCTCATGAGCTTCGACGTTGCCTTGCTCCTGCAACCAATCAAACACCGGCGGACGCTGCCAGCTGCTGACATCAACAATGGCTTTGGCGTTGTCGGGCAGGACGCGGGGGATGTTTTCCAGCAGACCACCACCGGTGATGTGAGAAAGGGCATTAACCTGAGACTCACGGATCAGCTTCAGCAGCGGTTTGACGTAGATGCGGGTTGGCTGCATCAGGGCGTCCGCCAGCGTGGTATCGCCCATGGGTTGATCGAGTTTGGCGCCTTTTACGTCGATGATTTTACGGATCAGGGAGTAGCCGTTGGAGTGTGGACCCGAGGATGCCAGACCGATCAGCACGTCGCCAATTTTCACCTGGGAGCCATCGATGATGTCGCTTTTCTCAACGACACCCACGCAGAAACCGGCCAGGTCGTAGTCTTCGCCCTCGTACATACCGGGCATTTCGGCGGTTTCGCCGCCAACCAGTGCGCAACCGGCCAGTTCGCAACCTTCGCCGATACCGGAAACGACATCGGTAGCAACGTCAACGTTCAGTTTGCCTGTGGCGTAGTAGTCAAGGAAGAACAAAGGCTCTGCACCGGCAACGATCAGGTCATTGACGCACATGGCGACCAGATCGATGCCGATCTTGTCATGCCGTCCCAGGTCCATTGCCAGGCGTAGTTTGGTGCCAACGCCGTCGGTGCCGGACACCAGAACGGGCTGCTTGTAGCCGGCAGGGATCTCGCAAAGAGCGCCGAAGCCGCCAAGACCGGCCATCACTTCGGGGCGACGGGTGCGCTTGGCAACGCCTTTAATACGTTCGACGAGCGCGTTACCGGCATCGATATCGACACCGGCGTCTTTGTAACTGATAGAGGTAGGGGTTGTCATGTCGGATTCAATTTATCTGCTGGACGGGAGGGGGTATATAGGCCGAGCATTCTATCAGCTCACTAAGGAACAGGCCATGCAAGAAGCGATTTAGTCCCCGAAAATCACCTCGGACAGAGAATTATCTGCGTTTCACCTGTTGGTGATTGGCTCCGGTCTGCGCGCGCTGATGGGGTTAAGGGGAAGGCCAGAAGCCCGTTGTATTCGCGCTGGTCCAGAGTTCGATTGTGAGCCAGCCTGCGGCTTCGATCTTTGCGGGTGTTTTTTTGCAGTCGTTGCGATTAGATGATGTCGCTGTTTTTTATGCCTTTTTTTGGGGTGTCGGATAGGAGTGACGCCGCTCATTACGCTGAAAATAATGAGATTATCGGATCGACATGGTTTATCATTTCCCCTCTGTTCGTCACATGGAAATATGGCCGATCAACATGACTGTCCGGTTGATAGAGGCCACTTATGTTAATGAGTAGCTGAGTCCAAGGGTGGTTACGTTTACCGGTATCGGAGAGTTGTTTTGAAGCACAGACGCTGGATGGGTTTGTTGATAGTTTCGCTGATCGCGCTGGTCGCCATAACTTCCAGAGCGCAGGCGGCACGGGTGGATAATCTGTATGTTGCCGAGCAGCTGGTGGCCGAACAGAGCGGCGATGTCAGTAATAGCCAGGCGTTGGAAGCGCTGGAGCAGGTTCTTATCAAAGTTAGCGGACGCCGCGATATTATGACGCAGACGGCGCTGCAGGCGGTTATCGATAATCCCAAGCAATTTATCCAGCGATTTAGTTACGAAGCTACGGCCCTGCCTATTCAGATGAGTTCGGGCCAGGAAGTGGTTGCGCAGAGACTGCGGGTCGTATTTGAAGACCAGTTGATTGACAACCTGCTGCAGAGCGCCGGACTGCGCCCGCTGGGTGTTGTGCGTCCCGGACTGCTGCTCTGGTTGGTTGAAGAGCGCGG
>JBFGYY010000385.1:0-3724 GCA_041587095.1 Motiliproteus sp.
GCCTGTGCCCAGGCCGAAACATTACAGCAGCGCGATAACCAGGTGCAGGTTCATCAGGCCGGAGCCCGCGGTATCCGCCGCCAACTGCTGCAGGGACTGGCGCACCTTTATCCGAACGCCCGCGCCGCCCGGCCACTGTATGACAACCTGTTCGCCCCCGTCACCCGCAACGCAATTCATGCCGCCAGCCAGGACCGCGAGCTTATTCATGCGGTATACAACGGCATGACGGTTGTGGCCGAAGCCGCTCAGAAAGTCGCCCAGGCCCGTGATATACCCTTTATCTGGACTCCTCTGGCCCACACGCACGCGCCTGAAGGCACCGCCTGGTCTTCACCGCGTTTTCGGCGCCTGTACCAGCGCGCCGATGCTCTGGTGGCAATGACCGAATACGAACGTGACTGGCTGATTCGCCACGGCGCCCGTCCATCCCGTACGCATGTCTGCCCGGTGGGTCCGTTGCTCGACGACCGGGCCGACCCGGCCAGCTTCCGCGCGCTGCATGCCATCGGGCAGGCACCGATCGTGCTGTTTCTCGGCCGCCACGCCGAAACCAAGGGATACCGGCAACTGGTTCAGGCGACCCAGGCCATCTGGTCTCAGTACCCCAATGTTCGGTTTGTATTCGCCGGCCCGCAAACGCAAGCATCCCAGGATTTTTTCAACCAATGGCACGATCCTCGCATTATCAAAATCGAGTACCTGAGCGAATCGGATAAAAACAGTGCACTGGCAGCTTGCGACATGCTTTGTGTGCCCTCGACGCAGGAGAGCCTTGGAGTGACCTATCTCGAAGCCTGGCATTACGCCAAACCGGTCATTGGCGCCGATATCGACGTATTGCGCAGCGTCATCGCACACGGTGAGGACGGCCTGCTCACGGCGCAGACCCCGGCAGGGATCAGCGCCGCGATCAACACCTTGCTGGCGGACGCCGATCTGCGCCACCGCATGGGTAAGGCGGGCCAGGCCAAAAGCCGGGACCGCTACGACTGGAATCGCCTGGCCGCCGACATGGCCAATCTGTATGCCACAACGCTGGGACACAAATCCGGCCAACAGGAAATGATCTGATGATTGAGGCGATGCGGATACGCGTTCAGCGATTTCTGCAACAGCGGCGATTAGCCCGAAATATGCTCTGGATGACGCTGACCCAGGTCAGCAACCGCCTGCTGCGGATCCTGAGCACGGTTGTGGTCGCCCGCATGCTCGGACCCGAAGTGTATGGACTTGCCGCACTGGTGCTTGCCATTAATGAGATGGTGCATGTCCTTTCCCACGGGGGGATCTCCGGAAAAATCATTCAGGCCAGCGACGAGGAACTGGAGCGCTTACGTACCAGCGGCTACTGGGTCAATTGGATCGTCTGCGCCACCTTAACACTGATACAGATCGCTGCCGCCGTGCCGATGGCCACGTTTTATGCCAATGACGCGCTGATCCTCCCCATCATCGTCCTGGCTTTTGGTTACCTGTTACTGCCCTGTGCGACCATTCAGGCGGCGCTGATCATCCGTGAAAACCGTTTAGGCGCCATTGCACGGGTGGAGCTGTTTCAATCCGTCACCGACACCCTGCTGACCCTGTTGTTGGCTTTGGCAGGCTTCGGGCTTTGGGCGCTGGTACTGCCTAAATTGCTGGTGATGCCGCTCTGGGCCTGGCTGATCAGAAAACAGCACGCCTGGCGCATTCAGGGGCGCCCGACGGTTTCGGGTTGGCGCAGTATTTTTCGTTTTGGCAAACACCTGATCCTGATCGACCTGCTGGCGGCGTTACGCAATAACATCGACTATCTGATTATCGGTCGGCTCATGGGGGTCGAAGCGCTGGGCATTTACTATTTTGCCTTCAATGCCGGGCTGGGCTTATCCCAGGGACTCATCCGCGCAGCAACAGCCTCTTTGTATCCGCACCTGTGTGAACTCCGCGGGCAATCAGCACGCTTACTGGCACGCATGACGACCAGCCTGCGTCTGATCGGCACCGGCATCGTTCCCATCATTGTGCTGCAGGCTGCGCTGGCACCTTTCTATGTGCCGCTGGTTTTTGGCCAGCGCTGGAGTGATCTGGGGGCCACCCCGCTGCTGGTCATTCTGTGCCTGTCTGCCCTCCCCAGGATCCTCAGCGAGTCTTGTTCGCAGCTGCTGCGGGCTGCCGACCTGCCCCATATCGATACACAGGCGCAGACCGCTTTCACGGTGTTCTACACACTGGCGCTGTTTATGGCTGCCGGTTTCAGCCTGCTCAGCGTCGCCTGGACGGTGTTTGCAGTGCAATGTGCTTTTGCCCCCGTCTTTGCCGTCTGGACCTGGCAACAGATTCGCCGCCACAACCCAACCGATGCGACGACAAGCCGTAGTCGCGTTGAGCCCTTATCCAAACACGCTCTGGAGCACTGAATATGCCGTTATTTACTGTTGTAATGCCCGTTTATAATGTTGAGGAATTTGTTGCCGAGGCGGTACGCTCGGTGCTGTACCAGACATTGACCGACTTCGAACTACTCATCATCGATGATTGCTCACCCGACAACAGCAGCGAAATCTGCGCACAATTTCAAGATCCGCGCATTCAGATTATCCGCCATAGCATCAACCGCGGATTGGCCGGAGCCCGTAACACGGGTATTCGGCATGCCCGCGGCCAATACGTGGCATTTTTGGACTCCGATGACATCTGGCACCCCGAAAAGCTCAGCGCACATGCCGTCCATTTGCAAAACGACCCGGAGCTCGGGCTTTCCTTCAGCCGATCGGCATTTATTAACCCTGACGGCTCACCGACCCGCTGTTTCCAGATGCCGCAATTAAAAGGCTTCGACGCCGGCTACCTGTTTTGCCGCAACCCGGTAGGTAACGGCTCGGCGCCAGTCATTCGCCGCCAAACGCTGCAGGATATCGCCTACACCGCCAACTACGAAGGGGCTGAAGAGACCTGCTTTTTCGACGCATCGCTACGCCGCTCCGAAGATATCGAATGCTGGATTCGTATCGCACTGAAGACCAGCTGGAAAATAGAGGGCCTGCCACAGCCCCTGACCCGCTACCGGCTCAATGCCGGAGGGCTTTCCGCCAGTCTCTATAAACAACTGGAATCCTGGGAACAGGTCGCGGCCAACACCGCAGAGTATGCTCCGGATTTTATCGCCCAATGGGGAAATACCGCCCGTGCCTACCAGTTACGCTACCTGGCGCGCCAGGCGATCCGCCTTGAAGACGGCCCGGCGGCCGTAGCGCTGCTGCATCGCGCGCTGGGCTGTCACTGGAAAATAGCCATACAAGAGCCTTCGCGTACCCTGGTGACGGCCTGCGCGGCCTACCTGTTGCGACTCACGCCGCCCTTATACAGGCACCTGGAGCGTGCGGCGGTCCAGGTGATAAGCCAGATACAACACCGGCGTATCAACAAAGAAATCATCAGCCATTAAATGAACGGACATGCCGAAATTACAAACAGGAGAAAACAGCAAGATAATGAACAATTTCAAATAGCTACGCGTCCGTATTCGCCTAAAGAGGCAGCCGATTAGCCATTGACTCCTTATTAGGCAGGTGTATAATCCGATACAGCTTGAAAGTACGTCTTATATTTATGCGCACATTTTCGATGTCTTTAGTACTTCGTCCTGTTCTTCATAAGTAATAGCATCACTTCCAGCAAACCGGCCTGCTTTAAGGCTTCAATTACTCTTGTATTAATAGGATATTATTATGTCTACAAC
>JBFGYY010000386.1:0-3718 GCA_041587095.1 Motiliproteus sp.
CCGCAGTGCCGCCTTCATTTGTCGCCTTCGAATTCTCCGCAGCAGCGTTGTCAGGATTCCGCCCCCCCGCCCCTTGCTCACTGGCCGCGGAATACTGCAGGGTCGTCAGCGCGGCGTCACGGTCATAGCGCGCGACCTCCACGGAGAAATCGGCTGAGCGCTTGGCGGCCGCGCTGGTCTGGGCCGCCGTACTGACTCGATCGTAGGTCTCGCGGGATATCAGTGACTTTTCGAACAGGGGACGGATGCGCGCCAACTCATTTTGCGCCAGTTGCGCGTTGGCCTGTGCGGCTCTTGCCTGCTCCTCGGCGGCACGCAGCGCCGACTCGGCGGCAGCCAGCCGCGCCTGCGCCTGCGCCCGGCTGCGCGGATCCAGCACCTGCGACTGTAACGGCGTAATTCCCAGCAGCACCTGCCCTTTAACCACGCTATCACCGACGTTTAGCTGCAAACGGCACGCAACACCATTAACCGGCGCGGCGATGGTGTAACGGTCAATGACCCGCGTGCGCCCCTCCTCTTCGATACTGATCATCATGGGTGCGCGCACGACACTAACCGCTTCCACCAGGAGCGGTTGCGGCCAGAACCCCCAGACCATCAGTGCAGTGAGCAGCAGGGCCAACAGCGTCATAAACGGATGTTGTCGCAGCAACGTACGCATCGTCTTACTCCTTGCTCTTCAGAACGGCCACCATATCCAGGTTAGCCAGATTTCGCCAAATCATCAGGGCGGATAACAGTGATGAAACGATGACCACCAGGGCAGCAAAAGCATACACATCCCGCCCCAGAACCAGCGGGATCCGATACAGGTCACTGTCAAACTGATATGCCAGAAATGCACACAAGCCATAGCCAATCAGCAAGCCCAGCGGAATAGCCACCAGGGTCAGCAGTGCCATTTCGCCTAGCAGAATATAGGCGACCTCACTCTTTCGGAATCCCAGTACCCGCAAGCTCGCCAGTTCGCGATGCCGCTCGGACAACGCGATCCGCATGCTGTTATAGATCACGCCAAAGGCGATGCTTGCGCCGAACAGCGTCGAAATAAAGGTAAAAAACAGGATCGTTTCGGCCATCGTCTCGTAAAAAGATGCGATCGCAGACTTCTGCTCGATCACACCGGCAATGCGCGGCATCGCCTTTAATGCCGAATAAACCGCCGACTGCTGATGCTTATCGACACGCAGCCAGACACCCGAAACCGCGTCCCCCTCTTTTAACAACCGGTTCAATGTACGGCGCGGCATGTAAGCATTCACCCCGAGATACTCTTTCGCCGTGCCGGCAACGGGGACTTGCAGGGTACGGCGATCCCCTTCCAGTATTTCAATTGTCAGGCTATCACCGGGAGCAACCCGCAACAGTTGCGCCAGATAATCGGTCAGCACAACCCCGTCCTCCCTTAGCCGAATGGGTTTGAGCTGCGTATCCAGCAGACGCATCAAGGTGCCATCCGGTTCGATACCCTGCAACGAGGTACGATAGCTGCGCTGCTCAAAGCGCAACTGCACCGCAACGGCCCGAAAACCTTCCGCCTGAGCAACGCCCGGTAAACTGCGCAGCGAGTAAAGCGACCGCTGCGCCGTCGGCTCGGTATAGATTGCCGTCACATCACCGCGCTGGCTCATACCAAACTGTACGTCCACCATATGATGGATAGCGCCTTCCTGAAATCCACCGATCATCATCGTGCCGCCGGCCATACTGATAGCCAGCGTAGACAGCATGGCCTTAAAGGGGCGCCGCTCAATATGGCGCAAAATCATCCGTGTCGGTTGCGAGATCCAGCGCTGCAACCCCAGTCGCTCGGCCAGTACCGGGTGGTAGACAGCAGGAGGCTCGGGCCGCATCGCCTGCGCCGGGGGCAGGCGGGCGGCACTGCGCAATGCGTGAAGCGTACCAAGTATGGCAACCCCGATACTGATCAGCGCCGCTGCGGCGATAACCTGGGGCTTAAGCACGTAGATCATAAAAGGCAGGCTGTAGAACACCATATAGATATTGCTCATGCCTTTACCCATCCAGATACCGACACCGATACCCGCGACAACTCCGACGCAGACGATCATTAAGACCAGCTTGCAGTAGTGCATGCCGACGGCAAAGTTGCTGTAGCCAAAGGCCTTCAGTACCGCAATCTGTTCGCGTTCCAGATTGATCAGGCGGCTGGTCACCACATTGAGCAGAAATGCCGCGACGCCGAAAAATATGATCGGGAATACCGTGGCGATGGTTTTTTGCTGTTTGAGTTCTTCGGTCAGAAAACGATGCGACAGCTGATCTTTGCGGGCAAAGGCACCGATGCCGCCGTAAGGGCTGAGCAGATCGTCCAGGCGATCGATAATATCCTGCTCATTGGCGCCTTTACTCAGGGTCAGGCTGACATCATTAAAGGCCCCCTCCATATCGTAGGCGCTGGCCAGCGGCGCACGCGCCACCCACATAACGCCATAGCGTTCGAAATCGGGAAACATGGCGCCGGGGGCTATCTGGTACATATATTCGGGGGATAAGACATGCCCGACCACGGTCAATGCTTTTTGACGGCCATTGATGGTAGCGCGCAAGGTTGCACCGGGCTGCAGGTTGTGAGCACTCGCAAACTCTTCGCTCAGCAACACCTCATCGTCCCTGCCCGGCTCCAGCAACCGGCCCTTACGCAAAAACACCTGATTCAGCCGCCCGCGGCTTTTTGGGGGCAATGACAGAATATGCGCGCTGACCGGATCGGTATAGCCGGCAATATCCAGATTCACATAAGCAATAACCCGGGTCTCGACGTTTTCCACCCCGGGTATCTCGGCGATACGGGTTACCAGCGACAACGGCGCGCGCTTCAGTGACGCAAAAACATGGGCGAAACGGTGGTCCCGGTAGTAGGTTTCGCGAGTTTGGAACAGCGAATCAACCGTACTCATCGACATGATAAAAATGCCCACGCCGCCCAGGATCACCAGCGCGATCGCCAGCGCCTGCATCCGCATCCCCCAAAGCTCACGCCAGAGTTTTTTATCCAGGGCTTTCATCACCGGTCACCATTCGAGTTCCCGCGGCATCAAACGCTCGGTGTTGGTTTCTATGCGCTGTATCTGTCCGTCTGTCAGGTAAATAACCCGATCGGCCATCTTGGCAATGGCGGCGTTATGGGTGATAACCGCCGTGGTGGTACCCAGTTCCTGATTGACCCGTTGCAGCGCATCCAGCACAACGATGCCCGTCTTGGAATCGAGGGCCCCCGTCGGTTCATCACAGAACAGCAAGTCAGGTTGCTTGGCGATGGCGCGGGCGATGGCCACCCGCTGCTGCTCACCACCGGACAACTGGGCAGGAAAATGATCCAGACGGTCAGCCAGACCGACCAGCGCTAACGCCTCTTGCGGGGCGATCGAACCGGGAGAGATCTCGGTGACAACGGCAACATTTTCCCGCGCGGTCAGGCTCGGGATCAGATTATAAAACTGGAAGACAAACCCGACGTGGGCGCGCCGGTATTCGGTCAGCTCGCTGTCCGTGGCACAAGCCAGATTACTTTCGCCATAAAACACATCACCGGTTGTCGGACCATCGAGCCCCCCCAGAATATTCAGCAGGGTCGATTTCCCGCTACCGGATGCGCCCAGTAACACCGCAAACTCCCCTGTATACAGCTCCAGATCAACCCCGCGTAACGCCTGAACGCTGACCTCCCCCATCTGATACACCTTGGTGAGGC
>JBFGYY010000387.1:0-3711 GCA_041587095.1 Motiliproteus sp.
GAATTCAGTCACAACCTGACCGACATCCCCGGGGTTATGCATATCGCGGCGCTGGCCAGTACGGCACGGCGCAGTCATTATTCCAACTACGGCAGCGGCATTTCGCTGTGTGCGCCATCGAGCAACAGCCATACCTATTACCGGATGAGTGTTCGCGGCCTGGGGGTTACCACGACCACGGGCAACGTGGGAGGCGTCACCCATGGGTTCGGCGGTACCTCCAGCGCGACGCCGCTGACGGCGGCGATTGCAGGGCTGGTTCTGTCGGCCAACCCGTTGCTCAGTGCTGCGGATGTGATCGCGATTTTGAAACAGACCGCGTCGAAAGACCTGAATTTCGATCCCTACCCGAAAACAGCACCTGCGAGTTTTGATAGCAATACCGCTTGGGATGTTTCGCCGGTGCCCCCTTTTGACAGCGGTCAGTTTCAGCAAAATGGCGCTGCGGAAGGTAGTTGGAGCCCCTGGTTTGGCTTCGGTAAGGTGGATGCCCACGCCGCCGTTGCCGAAGCGCTGGCAAGGCGCAGTCAGCAGGGCGCCGTAACATTCAACGGCGAGGTCGCCCCCAATCGCAGTATTCCCGACAACAACGCCACGGGTATCAAGAGCCGTATTCGTTGCGAACAGGTGTTCCGGTTAAGCCGTGTGAGTGTGCGCCTCGATCTCAGCCACAGCTATATCGGTGACTTGGTGATCACACTGATCGCCCCGAGCGGCGCCCGCGCAGTGCTGCATCAACGCAATGGCGGCAGCAATAATGATCTGCACCGTGATTATGATATGACCTCCAGCCCCGCGCTGGCGGTTCTGCTCGGCGACTTATCCGAAGGCGAGTGGACACTGCATGTACAGGATCTGGCGGCGGCCGATCGCGGACGCTTAGAGCGCTGGCAATTAACGCTGGACGGTTCGCCAGACCGGTCGCACAGCGTTGAAGAGCAGCCGGGGGTAATTATCCCCGACAATTCCCCGCAAGGCATATCACGCACGCTGCCGGTGGATAAATCGGGCCAATTAACCGATATCGAAGTTGAGCTGGACATCACCCACAGCTATATCGGTGATCTGCTGATCGAACTTATGGCGCCC
This sequence comes from Motiliproteus sp., assembly GCA_041587095.1. Taxonomy (GTDB): domain Bacteria; phylum Pseudomonadota; class Gammaproteobacteria; order Pseudomonadales; family Balneatricaceae; genus Motiliproteus. Next base: position 1,090 of record JBFGYY010000387.1, read on the forward strand.
GCTGGCGGTGTTGTGCGCCTGCACCAGCGTTCAGGCGGCTCGGCTAACAACATCATACGAACATTTACGTTAGCCAATACGGCACAACTGGAAGCCTTGCGCGGTAGCGAGATACAAGGCGACTGGACGTTGCGCATTGTCGATCTGGCCGGTGATGATCAGGGAAAATTGAACCGATGGGCGCTGGTGCTGACAAACTGACTAGTGTCACTTTGTGCGTTAAGTTATTTTGTAGACGGCGGGCTCGGTGACCACAAACACAAACCTGGTTCAGGTTACACCGGTGTCAGCGCCCTGACAGCAAAGTTGCTGTCTTCGCGCTGAACACCCGCCAGAGAGTCAGTGTTTGTCATTAACAGTGGCCGTAGCGCCACAGGTTCGGGCTATAGATAGGAGGTTTTTAGAGGATGAACATGGATAGCACGCCGTACACCGGTAGTACCCGCTGGCCTGATCTCGTCGTCAATCGTGTCGGGATTTTCGAACCTTTCAGGTGGCTGCAGCTAGGCTGGAAGGATATGCGCGCTGGCGCTAAATACAGCCTTCGCTATGGCCTGGCCATTGCGATAATCAGCGGTTTACTCACATTGGGCTTATTTGCGACCGGCAGCCTGTTTCTGCTGCCTTTTCTGGTTTCTGGTTTTTTCCTGATCGCCCCGTTCCTGGGAATCGGCTTTTATCAAATAAGCCGGTACCTGGAAAAGCGTGAACCGTTGCATACCTGTAATCCGATGGATGCGTTAAAGAGTAATCATGTTCATATCGCGATGATTACCGGCGGTTTGTTTATGATTTTGCAGCTCTGGATCGCATCCAATTTTGTGCTGTTTTCCCTGCTCTATGACGGGCTTTCCCCACCGCTGGACAACTTTTTCAGCGACGTGTTTCTGTCAGAAAAAGGTCGGGTATTTCTGATGGCAAGCATTGTCGTCGGGGCCTTCTTCGCCGGCTGTGCCTATATGATCAGCGCCACAACCGTGCCCATCCTCATTGATCGGAAAATCGACGGTTTTACGGCCATACGTTTCAGTATCAAGTCGGTGTTGCAGAATATGCCCGCCATGCTGATATGGGCATTTCTGATTGTTCTGATAGTTGGTATCGGACTCGTGACCTTTTATATCGGGTTAATTTTTGCCCTGCCCCTGATCGGGCACGGCAGCTGGCATGCCTACCGGGCACTAGTGCCTTCAGATTGAAGCCGGTGGCAGGCGGCCAAGCTGATCGGAGCAGTCTGTGTTCTGGTTTTTTTTGGTTGGTGGCGCGGGGACAGGGTCGTCGCGCCGTGGCTGCTGCTGATATATAGCGGTTATCGGCGTTGCGGGTGATAGGTTACGGCCGCCTAAAGCGGCGCTCATATGATTGTTAGGCTCATAATCTGCGTGTACTGTGCAGATTCTTAATATTAAGCGTCATGCCGAAGAGAGCCTCTCTTGATGCCTGAACCAGATCCAGTGAGATTCATGACATTTGCAACGCCGAAACATCTCGGCGAGTGGCTGAAGGATAACCACGCAAGTGAAAGAGAGTTATGGATAAAGATATTCAAAAAAAACACAGGGATTGAGAGTGTTACCTGGAATGATGTGGTGGTAGAAGTCTTATGCTGGGGCTGGATTGACGGTGTGAAAAAGTCAATTGATGATCAGGCCTATCTTCAGCGCATTACCCCCAGAACGGCGCGAAGCAACTGGTCTAAAAGGAACACAGAGCATGTTGAACGGTTGATCACCGAAGACAGGATGAAGGAATCAGGGCTTGTGCATGTTCGTGCAGCGAAATCTGACGGTCGTTGGGAAAATGCCTATGCGGTAAGTGAAATGCAAGTGCCTGCAGATTTCTTGGCTGAATTGGAAAACCAGCCGAGAGTAAAACAGTTTTTTGAAACACTCAATAAATCGAGTCGTTATGTTATCGCTCACGGCTTAACCAGTGCGAAGAAAGCCGAAACCAGGCAACGGCGATTTACAAAATATATGACGATGCTTGCTCACGAGGAAAAGCCTAAGTAAGTCGCAGTCGGCACGACAAGCCAGTTAAACGGGGCTTCAACCGTTAGGCAATGGGTTCATGCAATCGTTTTGCTTCTCTCCAGTCCCACCTAAGATGTTGTGACCGTAAGGTAGATGTTACCGACCCAGGCAGGTCCCTTGCGCCCTGTGGTTGTGCTGTTGTTACGCTCATTATTTGTTTGATGGCGATATTTTGTTCCGTCCCCCGGACGGGTTCATTCTTTGTCAGGCGCGACAAAGAACGAACCAAGAAAACGCTTTCTGTGCCATCTAGCCCCGCTTCGCCGCCCTGCGGGTACGACGAGCACGGTAGTGGTTATCCGAAAAGGCGCGAGCCGCGTTGGTGTAGTTTTAAAGCACATTCTTTGCGTGTTCAGGTATGTCTGGTTCCGTCCCTCGGACGGGTTCATTCTTTGCCAAGCGCGGCAAAGAACGAACCAAGAAAACGCTTTTTGTGCCATTTAGCCCCGCTTCGCCGCCCTGCGGGTCCGCTGCGCTCTGAGTCAATACGGCGGGCATCTCGACAGCACGTCCTGTGCTGGCGATCTGGCTCGGCATCCTTGCCTCGCCCCCTTCGGGGCCTGATCACCGAATTGCCTCAGTGCTCGCC